>CADBDO010000014.1:0-14481 GCA_902793515.1 uncultured Erysipelotrichaceae bacterium
GTTATTTGACCTCCTTGATGTAGTTAAGAATCGAGTTCTTCATGTTGGTCGCCTTTGGAGTGTATTCCGGATGATCTTTGAGAGCGCTCGCGATACGCTTGACGACGATTTCTGGAGCTCTGATCTCAGGGGCTCTCTCATCGACGTTCCAAGTGGCCACTTTGTGGGTCTCGGAGATATCGAAGAAAGGCGGCTGATAAAGGCTATCGACCTCAAGGGCGTTCACGTTACGTGGAGTGAAGGCGTCGCCCTTAGCAGGGATGAGCATGTTCGGTGGGGTGCCTGGGATGGCATTGAGCTTCTCTTTGGTCTCAAGGTCTGGGACGGAGCCAAGGCGGAGCCAAGGAGGGCCCAGGTGTATGGGTGGCGTGGATCGTAGAAGATGTCTTCGGCAGTGCCTTGCTCAACGATCTTGCCAGCGTACATGACGGCGATATCGTCGGCCATATTGGCGACAACACCAAGGTCATGGGTGATGAAGACGATAGAGAGGTTCTTCTCTTTCTTAAGCTTGTTGATGAGCTCGAGGATCTGAGACTGGATGGTGACGTCGAGAGCGGTCGTTGGCTCGTCGCAGATAAGGATTTCTGGGCTCGAGCAAAGGGCGATCGCGATGACGATACGCTGCCTCATGCCGCCAGAGAGCTCGAATGGATATTGGGAGTAACGCTTCTCAGCGTCCTTGATGCCGACTTCCTGGAGCATTCTGACTGCTCTGTGTTTGGCGTCGCTCTTGGTGAGCTCGCTCTTAGAGGCAACCACGGATTCGGCATACTTCTTGAGGATGTCGGAGTGGATGCGGAGCTTTTCTTCTTCGCTTCTGGAAAGAAGTTTCTCAAGATGGGCAAGGAGGGCCTTCGTCGCGGCTTCAAGCTTCTCGCTATAGGCCTCTGGGGTGGTGATGACCTCACGGAGTTTGGCGCGGATGTCGGCTGGAAGGTCATAGAAGTCCTTCACGCCGCACTTCTCCATATACTGGTCGCGCTGCAGGATGAGTTTCTTTGCGAGTTTGGCGGATTTGCAGAACTCTTTGACGACGGTTGGGAAGACGCTTAAGTCATTGTCTTTCTCAATTGCGATGCCAAGTTCGCAAGCGGCCAAAGGCTTATAGACCTTCTTGAAGGCTTCTTCGCACTTGGCGAGATCAGCGAAGCCACCGCTGACGATTTCCTTGATGGTTGGGAGAAGGATGTTGATGTTGTCGGATTGCTTTCTGATTTCTCTTTCGAGAGTGTCCGCGAAAAGGGTGTCGAATTCAGAGAGGTCGATCAAAGTGTCCTTTGGGGTTTCTTCGACGTACTTCTCTAAACGTTCCTCTTCCGCTTTATCGGTCTCGGCAAGGAGCCCATTGATGGTCTTAAGGACCTTATTCGCCTCTTTCTTGTCGGCTTTGTGCTTAAGGACCATGGCCTCGGTAAGCTGCTTACCGACGATCATGATTGGGTTGAGGGAACTGAGAGGATCTTGGAAGATCATCGAGATCTTGACGCCTCTAAGCTTGGTGAATTCCTCTTCGGAGATCTTGAGGAGGTCTTTGCCATCATAGATGATCTGACCGTCTTCGACGATCTTGTTGTTGGCGAGAATGCCTAAGATGGCCTTAGAGGTGACTGACTTGCCAGAGCCAGACTCACCGACGATGGCCATTGTCCTTCCTCTATATAAAGGGAAAGAGATGCCACGTACCGCTTTGACGGTGCCGGAATCGGTTCTGAAAGAGATCCTAAGGTCTCTGACTTCGAGGATTTTCTCGTTATCGATAACTGTTTTCTTCATAACTTAGTCCTCGCTTCCTCTTAAGGTTGTGTTGAATGCGTCACGTAATCCGTTGCCGAATAAGTTGAAACAGATCATGAGCAAGGAGATGACGAGAGATGGGAATAAGAGCATGAACGGGTTCTCTTTGAGGCCCGCGGCGCTTCCTTCGTTAAGGAGAGAGCCGACGGAGACAAGGCCGCTCGTGGTGAAGTTGACGATGCCAAGGAAGGAGAGAGAAGACTCTGCGAAGATGATTCCTGGGATCATGAGAACGCTCGAGGTCGTGAGTGTGCCTGCCGCATTCGGAAGGATGTGCCTGAAGATGAGTCGAGGGTCCTTCGCGCCTAAGGTTCTTGAGGCAAGGACGTATTCCTGGCCCTTGAAACGATAGAACTGCATACGGGTCGTTCCTGCCGTCCCTACCCAGCCTGAATAGACGAAGGCGACAAAGAAGGAAAGGATGATGATGCCCGATGATCCGATTGCTGCACGCAAATCGGCGTTACCCGTGAACTGAATCGCGCATATCGAAAGGATGATGAGCGATGGGATGCAGGAGATGATGTCGGTGACACGCTCCATGATGAGGTCAGCGGTTCCACCATAGTATCCGGAGATCGCGCCCCAGATGAGGCCGATGATGAAGTTGATGAGGGAGATGCCGATGCCAAGGAGGAGAGAGAATCCCGTACCTTGGGCAAGACGTAAGAAGAGGTCCTGACCGGCGCTGTTGCAGCCGAAGAAGTATCTTGGCTCAAAGCCGTTATGGAAGGTGAAGTAATCGTAATAGTCGACGCGGACAGTTATCTTTCCATAGTTCTCTTGGGCGTACACATACTCATCGCCATCCATGGCATAGATGGAGATAGGTTTGTTATTCGCGTCGTGTCTGATGACGTAGCTGTTCTGAGAGAAGTTATATGGGGTCGACTCCCTCGAGCCTAACTGATACCAGATTCTTTGGTTCTGGTTATAGTAGATCGTCATGTAGTCGATGATGTTGCCGATCGTGGTCTCGGTAAGAGAGGTGGTCGTGATACCTTGATCCTCTGCTTCGTGGAGCTTCTCGGTGAGTTCGGCTCTGTAGTTTTGGAGATAGGTCGTGTAGTCACGGAGAGGCTTCATGATGCCTTTGTCGGTATGGTAGATGCCCTTCTCCTTCTCGTATTCGACGAGCTTGCTATATTCCTCTTTGGTGACGTTGATCTCACGGCAGCCGATCGCATAGGAATCGACGCGGAGCTTGTAATGGGTCTGGATACGGCCAGCGACGGTCTCTTTGACGGTATCGATGTTCTCAACGAGAGGCTCATAGTTGCTGTCGTCGAGCTCAAGGATCTCAAGGTCCATGTTGTTGTAGCCGGTCTTGACGTCGGTGCCATCCCACCAGCCAAGGTTCATGGCCTTGTTGACTGGGTTGTATGGGAGAGCGTACCTGAAGAACGGGTCGCTGAATCCGTTTGGATACTCGGTTGAGTTGACGTGGGCCATTGGCGACACCAAAGGAACGATGATCGCGTAGAGGGCGAGCAAGGCGATGATGATGGCCGCGATGATGGAGGCTTTGTTTTTGGCAAAACGCATCATGGCGCCTTTAAGATAAGAGACTGGTTTGGTTTCGAAAGCCTGGTCGTGGAGGTTTTCGTTGTCCTTCTTCTTGTGGAAGAGCTCAGATGGGATGGCTTTGATGTCCATAGCGGAATCCGTGTTGAAAGTCATGACTTCTTTTTCCATTATTTGCCACCTCCCATTCTGATGCGTGGGTCGACGATGCTATAAGAGATGTCGACGACGATGGTCCCTAATAGACCAATCAAGATATAGAACATTGAAACGAACTGGAAGACATCGTAGTCAAGGGAGTTGATCGACTGGAGATAGAGACCGCCGACACCGTTGACGTTGAAGATGGCTTCGATGATGAGGGAACCGCTCAAGATGGAGATGAGTTCGCCAAGCATCATTGGGAAGATCGGGACAAGCGAGTTACGGAAGGCGTGTCTCACGGTCGCTTGAGCGCGGCTAAGACCTTTGGTTCTCGCAAGTAGCATGAAGTCGCTAGTAAGAACCTCAGTTAATTCCGCACGTGTGTAACGCGCATAACCGGCGATGGAGCCGAAGCACATCGACATGATCGGAAGGATGATGGATCTTAAGTAGGCTGGCGAGAAAACGCTGACGTCGCTAGTTGAGGCGGCCAAAGGAGGGAGAACCTGCCAGACATAGCCGAAGAGGTACTGGATGACGAAGGCGTATACGAAGCTTGGAACAGAGATGACAAGCATGATGACGACGTTGAGGACGTGGTCATCCCAATGGTTCTTGCGAAGAGCCATGTAGATGCCAAGGGCGAGGCCAATCGGTACGCTCACGAGCATGACGTAGATGTTCATGATGACGGTTGGGGCAAGGTGGCTGCCTAAGATGTCAGCTGGGGAAGAGAGCCATTCGATCTTGTAGGAATAGCCGAATGGATGGTCGGTTCCGCTGAAAAGGTTCTTGATGAAGTTGCCAAGCTGCATGAGGATTGGCATCTTCACGTAATCGGCGGTCCCATCTTCATTGATGATCTTCAGATATCGGCCTTGAGCGACCATGCTCTCAAAGAAGACGGCAGGGTCTTTCATGCCGGAGTCTGGTCTATCAGGAAGGATGCGGACGAGGACGAAACAGATAAGGAAAATGACGAGGAATGTGAAAACCATCAGGAGAAGACGCTTACCGATGTACTTGAGTAAATCGATGGTGCTCTTGTTTCTCCAGAAGTTCACAAAACCTCTTTTAAACCTTTCTAAAAAAGGACGATCGGATTCTAATACCAGCTCATCCGAGTGGGCATTAGAAACATCGAGCGATTTTTTCTCGGGGAGTTCTGTCTCCTCGAGCTCAATATCTTTCTTTTTCTGTTTCTGTTCCATAAGTGTTGATGAATGTTTCTTTAACGCAATAAGCGCAAGGGCGCCTTTCTAAGGGAAAGGACACCCCTGCGACTAAATATAGATGTTTAACTAACCGTTAGATTAGTCTTCCCAAGACTTGTAGATGTCAGCCAAGTCGTTGTTGTGCTCAGAGCAGAAGGCTTTCCAGTCTTCGTCGTTGTAGTTGAAGCTGAGGAAGCGGATTCCGCCGTATCCGATGAGGTTGACATAAACCTTGGTGGCGTTCTCGGTCTTAAGACCAAGGAGTGAGGAGGTTCCACGAGCGACAAGTGGGATGGCCTCGAAGCGGTTGATGATGGCGGCTTCAAGTCCGGCAAGGACGTTGAGCTTGCGGTTGTGGCAGGCGAGGTAATCTTCGTACTCGTCATCGCCTTCCGCGATTTCGTCGCCATATCTGGCTTCGTTGCAGTCTTCGCTGTCGATCATGTAGCTGTACCAGCCGTGGATGGACTTCCACTCGGTGCCGGAATCGTAGACGCCGTCGTTGTCGCTATCGGTCTGGTCGATGGTGCCGTCACCGTTCGCGTCAATGCCGACATAGGCTTTGTCCTGTTTGCCAGTGAAGCCGTATTCGCAGCAGTTGGTGAAGTCTTTCTTGCAGTAGACTTCCATCAAGCCGTATGGGTTGATGGCAGCGCCGCCCCAAGTGGAGAAGATCATGTCGTAGCCACCGTTTCTCGCGGAGGTGTAGTAGTCTTGGTCTTTGACCATCTCAATGCTGAGGGTGATCTTTTCGTTGGCTTGGAGGACGCCTTCGTTTCTGAGCTTGTCGCTGGCGTCGCTAAGGAGCTGAGTCCAGGCTTTCTCGATGAACTTGTGGGCAGCGATGGTGTTCTCGCTTTCGTTGTCGTAGACACGGAACTCGATGTGGATGTCATCGTTGGCGTTGAGGTGTCCGGCCGCGGAGGACTGGAGTTCCTCTTTTAAGCCAAGGGCGACGTATTCGACGGCGAGGGCGTGGTTGTAACCGCAGGAGGTCTCTGGAAGTGGGGCATCCTCACCATCAAGGGTGGTTTTGCCAAGCTTGCCATAGACGAGGTTGTAGACGCTCTTGCCTTGTGGGGTGTCTCTGTAGGTGGCACCGGTGCTGTTGTTGGCGAGGTAGAGGTCGTTGAGAAGACCGGTGAAGCCTTTGGAGCCAGAGGTGGCGCTGGAGGCGAATCCTTTTCTATCTAAGGATAAGGAGAGGCCTTCACGGAAGTTCTTGTTGCAGAGAACGGTCTTGTTCTTGCCATTTCCATCAAGCTGCTGACGGGAAAGGAGTTTCTTTTCGTCGGTGTTGAAGGAGATCTTCTGGGTGTAGGACTCGTAGGTCGTGGTGCAGCGGCCGCTGTTGCCATAGCTACGGAAGTCGTTGACGGTGAGATCGATGTCATCAAGACGGCCAGCGAGGAACTCGCTCATCGCGGTTTCGTGCTTCTGGATGATCTTGGTTTCGATTTTGTCCATCTGGAACTGGTTTTCGTGTTTGCCATCTTTGTAGCCATACCAGTTATCGTTACGGACGATGGAGATCTTGTCACCAGCGGTGAAGGTCTCGAGTCTGTATGGGCCGTAGGACTTGTAGTTCTCAGCGGCGTTGGAGGCATAGGTGGTAGCCCAGCTATTGCCGCCAGGGAGCTTCTTAGAGAGCCTGTCATATAAATCGACGTTGACGAGCCAGTTGCCAGTAAGGGCGAACTTGAGGTTCAAAGCGGTGATGGAACGGCTGAGGTAGAGACGGATCTTGTAGTCGCCTAAGGCCTTGATGCCGACCTGGTCGAAATCGATTGGATCGCCTTCGTAGGTGTAGACATAGGTGAAGAGAGGTAACTTCCAAGCCCAGGACTTGCCGGAATCGCCCCTGTTGCGACCAAAGGCTTTGACAACATCTCTGAGGTCCTTTTCAAGAGCGGTCCTGGTATAGGTCTCGAGGTTGCTGTCGATCCAGCCATCTTCGGTATTCTTGACGGTCTTGATGTAATCTTTCTGACCAAGGTAGTTGTCGAAGCCATCATTGAAGACGTCGAGCTCGAGGTCAACGTTCTGTTCTTTGATGAGGTTGCTGCTGACGCGGTCTGGACGGCCAACCTTCTCAGAAGTTGGATCTTCTGGGTTGACTGGACGGAAGACGGTGTCCCAGCTGGTATCTTCGCGGTGATCCTTGTACATCATCATGTAGTAGGAGTACGCGAGGATGATTCTCTGAGCCTGGAGCTTGACGCCATAGTCATCTCCCATCTGATCGAGGATGGTGTAGAAGGTGGTATCGGCATCGCCACCGATGGTGGTTAAGTAGTCGGTGTACTTGCCGAGGTTAAGGAAGTAGAAGCCGGAATCATCCGGGACTTCTCCGTTATCCATTTTGTATTTGTAGAATGGCTCAACGGTCTGACGGCCCTGCTTGTAGTAGTTCTCAGCGTTGCAAAGAACGAGGTTGCTGCCGAAGTAGCCATCAGCGCGGTAGTTGGCGAATTTTGGGGAAAGCTGACGTTCCATGGAATCAACATAATCCTTGGAAGTGATCTTCACGCCGTCTTCCCAGCAAGCGTCTGGGTTAAGGGCGATATCCCAAGCCATACCGGCGGTTGGGTTGCCATCGTAGTAGGTCTCGATTTCTTTGTCGGTCAAGCTTTCGACGGCGTCGACTGGCATCTCAGAAGCCATCTCGGTGACGAATTTGTAACCGTTCTTCTGCTCGTTAAGGATGCAGTCATAGAGACCGATTTCGCAGAAACCGCTGACGTAGCCTTCGTCGCTGGTTTCCCAGTTATGGACGTTCCAGGTCTTTGGGGAGGTGGAAAGGTAGGTATTGTAGGTGTAGCCATTCCTCTCTGGCGGTTGGCTGCAGCCTGCAAGAGCGCCAATGCCCATAAGAGCGCCGGCACCCAAGATAAGAATGTTTTGTTTCTTCATTTTTTTACTCCTTTATCGCAGCCAAAGGGGACCATTACGATCCCCCTCGGTTTTTTGTTGTGTGATTAGGCAAGGATGCCAGGGTTGTCATTGGCGGCCGCAAGGGTCGAGAAGTCGAAGGTTGTGGTTCCAATGTCACTAAGAGTCATCTTCATTCCGAAGTAGCCATCGGTGAGGCCAATAGGGGCATACATCGAGAAGGTGATTTCAACCTCGTGGGTAGCAGTATCAACGGTGAAGTTGGTGTATTTGCTGTAGAGCGAGAGGGCGTGGTAGTCGCCGCCATTGAATTCCTGAGGTTCGGTCCACCAGGTTCCGGCGCTTACATAACCACTCATATCAGCAATGATGCCGTAGTTAGCTCCTCCGAACATATTGAGAAGCTGTTCGAAGAGTTGGTTGGCCTTAGTGGTTTTATCATCGTCGCCAACATCACCGGTGAAGATGGTCTTGGTTCCATTGGTCTTCTTGCTGGTCCAGTTGACGGTATTGCAAGCAGCGGCAGTGACGTTGTTGGCGGCCATCTGCTTCACTTCATCAAGGGTGAAGACATCGGTGGCACCGGCGATGGCGGTACGGGCTGGAAGGACCTTAGCGGTCTGATCAGCATTGTTTTCAAGTCTCGTGCTGTAAGCGGCACCGCTATCATTCCAGACAGCGACGGCATCGAAGAGGGTGTAATCAGCAGCCTGGCTGAACCCATTAGCGGTTTGTGCAAGCTTCTTGCCTTTCTTCTCGGTGTAGATACCAGAAGAGGTGTGCTTGGAAGTGATGACAGCATCGCAGGTGTCGAAGAGGTTAGCGACGGCTCCCCCTGCCACATCAGCTTCAGCTGGGACGGTCTTGTTGCCATCACCGTCAATGGCATAGGCCTCAAGGGTGAGGGTGAAGTTGCCTGCGGTGTTGGCAGCTAAGAAGGCAGTAGTGATTTCGTCAGAGGTGATCTTGGCTGGGATGTATGAGGCATCGGCAATGGCGGTGTTCATCCAAGCAAGCTCGGAAGTTCCGATGTTCTCGAGGATAAGGGTGCACCAGACAGCATTGTCAGTATCGTCGCCAACGATGATATCGAAGGAAGCTTTATCTGGATTGCCATCGATGTTGATGTCTTCGAAGCCAGCGAAGGCAGCGCCGTAGTATGGGACTTCAACGCCGTTGGATTTTGGATGGGAGAGGCCGCTCGACCACATGAGGCTCTCAGCGAAGGTTGGGCTATAGAGAAGGATGTCGTCGCCATCTAAGCTGACATAGGTCGAATCAGCGGCATCGAGTTCGATTGGCATCGTGACATAGTACCAATCGAACTGGCTGAGAATGCCAGGCTCGAAGGTTGGGACTGGAGTGTGGTTGGCACCCTCGGTGTAGGTGCCCGCATAGCCATTGCCATCAGATAGTTTGGCAAGGATGAAGTTATCTGGATTGCCATCTTCGTCGAGGGCGTAGAGATCGTCTGGATCATAAATGACCGTGTATCTGGCGTTATGGAGAGTTTTCCATAAACGCTGGTCTCTACCATCTTCACCCTCATAATGGACATCGATGGTGAAGTTCTGTGGATCGTCGAGAAGTGGCTCAAGGAAGGCCTCCATCTTGATCTGATCGTTGCTAAGGACGGTGACGTCGAGTTTGGTGACAAGGCCGCCAGCGGTGACGGTGATGTAGAAGGTTCCGACCTCAGAGCCTTTGATCTTGTGGCCATCGATGGTGATGGACTTGGCGTTGGTGCTGAGTTCGAAGCTCTTGTCGGTAGAACCGTCGCTATACTCGATGGTGATGAAGTTATCAAGGTTAAGGAAGACGTTTTCCTGAAGGAAAGGAATATCTTTTTCACGCTTGATCTTGGATGGATCCTTATCGGCAACAGAAGCCGCTGAGGAACCCTCGTTACCATTAGTGCTGTTATTGCTTGGTGGTACACAGGAGCCTAACATTGCGAGTGCAGCTGTGGACATAAGCATTAGCTTGGTTGCAAATTTTTTCATAATTGTCTGCTCTCCTTTCTTGAAAGAGTGAGGTTAATATAGAACACATAAGCCAATTTTCAATAATTATTTTATTTTAAATAAAAAGGCGGACTCGGCTCATAGGGCCTTTTTCAAAAAGGCGGGACCACCGCAACTGCAGGTTTCTAGACATTTTGAGGTCTTTTTCCGCCTTTGTAAGCGGTTTCACTTTGTCGTCAAGATAAATTCAGCGCCGATGAATCCGCCTTTACGATTGTCCAAAAATCGGTAAGAAATTCTCAAATGAGACACGCATATATGGAAAACGCGTGGGCGCGCTTTTCGCATTTAGGGGCTATCAAAAGAAGCCCGAAATAGAGTAATATGATTCAGTCAAATGGCACCAAAAAGCATCTACGAACAAGTGGCCGAAACGGTTAAAAGAATGCCTTTCGCAAGGGCGATCGTTTTCGAAAACAAGAAATACAATTACCGTCAATTTGGAAGGGAAATATTGAAGGCGGCCGGAAGGCTTTCCGCAATCGGAATCAAGCCTCGCGACGTCGTCACCGTCCTTCTCCCAAACTGCCCTGACAGCGTATTCATTTTCTATGCTTTAAGCGCGATCGGGGCGATTGCCTATAACATCCATCCTCTCACCCCTGGACCAACCGTGGCGAAGATGATGAAGAAGGTCGAATCCAAGTATTGCGTTTCTTTGATCAATAGCGCCCACGAGCTATGGGTGTCGATGCCAAACGATGTCAAAGTTATTGGCGTCAATCCATACGTCGGAATCAGCTTCTTCAAGGCCTCCTACCTCAACTACTTAGGCAGGAATACCGAAGGGGTTATCAAATACTGGAAAATCAAAGGAACCCCGACAGTTCCTTTATATTCTCCAAAAGAAGAGAAGGAAGACGCCGTCTATCTCAATACCGGCGGAACCAATGGCGAACCAAAAGTCGTCCGCATTTCAAATGAGTCAATGAACCATATCGGTTTGAACTCATATCAGCTCATTGGAGGCAAGGTCACCGACATCAGCATCATGACCGCCGTCCCAATGTTCCACGTCCTTGGTTTAGGCATGGCCATCCATGTTCCTTTCTCGATGGGTGGAAGCGCCTGCCTCATCCTCAAATTCAACACGAAAGAGGCTATCAACCAGATGAAGAAAGGCAACGCCACCGTCATCATTGGCGTGCCTGCCCTATATAACGCACTCCTTAGCCGTGACAAATTCTATGGACCTCATTTGAAGAAGCAAATCGTTGCCTATCTTGGTGGCGATTCCTGCCCAATGAGCTTAATTGAAAGATGGAACGGCGCGATGGAAAAATATGGCTCAAAAGCCAGACTTTATGTCGGTTATGGCTTAACCGAAACCAGCACCGCTTGTAACGTCAACACCTTTGGTGGCCGTAACAAATATGGCTCCGTTGGCAAGCCTCTCCCAGGTGTCTTAAACAAGATCGTCGATCCAGAGACCGGAGAAGAATTACCAGCAGGCAAGTATGGCGAGATCCTCATCGGAGGACCATCCGTCATGACTGGCTACTACGGTGACGAAGAGCTCAATAAAAAGACCTTATTCTTTGATAAGGACGGAAACCCATGGCTCCACACGATGGACTATGGCTGCATCGATGAGGATGGCTATCTCTACTTCAAGCAAAGATTAAGGAGAATCGTCAAGATCAACGCAGAAACCCTTTGCCCTAGTGACGTCGAAGACGTCGTCAATTCCCTCCCTGGCATCTATGAGTCATATTGCTATGGCGTCCCAAATAGCCGCAAAGGCAATGTCTTCAGACTCATCGCCGTCATCAGAAGAGGCGATCACCCATGGTCAGAGGAAGAAGCCGAGAAAGCCATCAAAGAAGCGATAAAGAAATCGCTTCCTCCAGCCTACTTCCCAGACAAGATCATCTTCATGAAGAAGCTTCCTAGAACCCCAATAGGAAAGATAGATATCTCTCAAATCGAGGGAGCAGAAGTCAGATAATCTCGCGCTCATCGCTGTTTAAGCGATTTATCCCAAATTCCTTTTTTAAAGTGATAAACTTACCAACATAAGTTTTATGGTTTGGTTTTACGAATTCTTACATTGGCTGACTGGAAAGATGGAAGAACCGCACATGTTCGGTTGGTTCCACCTCATGATGATCGCGATCGTCATCGCCACCACTGCCCTCTATATCATCCTTTGGCGCAAAGCCGACGAGAAAACATACAGGAAGGTCATCTTCTGGTCTTGGATCGTCCTTGTCGCTTTGGAACTTCTTAAGCAGCTCACGATCAACTTCGTCTATAACGAAGCGGATCCTTCCTTATCGACCTTCGAATACTATTGGGACCACTTCCCATTCCAGTTCTGCGCGGTTCCTTTATACACCTACCCTCTTGTCGCCTTCCTTCCAAATAAAGGAAAGGTCTCAAATTTTATTTGGGAGAGCTTAGTGGGTTTCACCGCTTGCTTCATCACGATCGGTGGTTTGGCCACCCTCATCTATCCTGAGCAAGCCCTCATCGACACCATCGTCATCAATATCCAAACCCTCACTTACCATGGCCTCATGATCGTCGTTGGAATATACACCACAGTGTGGCTTGGAAAGAGATTTAACCTCAAAATCTACAGCAAAACCCCTGTGCCTTTCCTTGCATTCATCGTTGTGGCGATGATTCTTAATGTCACTTTCGTCAAGAGCGGAATCACTGGTGGTTCTACCTTCAACATGTTCTTCATCTCCCCTTACTTCCCAAGCACCTTGCCAGTGTTGTCCGAGATATACCCTGTCGTTCCTTATCCAGTCTTCCTTCTCCTTTATGTCCTAGGCTTCATCACCTTGGGATTTATCTTCTTCGAGATCCTCTACTGGACCTTATGGGTCATCAGAAAGCTAGAGCCAAAGAAAAAAGCGGAGACGGTTACCGAACAACCATAAACGGCGGTTATGCCGTTTTTTTATTACTTTCCTTTAGGGAGATATGCCTCGATGCTAAGATATTGAGGCCAGGAGGCGCTCTATGAAACACTGCCCTACTTATACGAAGATCCTTCCTTATCTCGATCAGATGAGGAGACTAAGGACCACCACATCAATCATCTATTACGACCTTGCCTGCGTTGCAGGAAAAGACGCGATCAAAGACGAATCAGAGCTTCTCAACCACTGGTTCGCCGAACTTGCCAAAATCTCCCAAGACGAGGAATTCATCAAGCTCGTCAAAGAAGGCATGGAAGACAAAGAAGCAAACGTCATGGAGAAGCGCCTCTTTGAGAATCTCTATAAGGACGTCAAATTCCTCGAGAACTTCACTCTCGAAGAATACCTCGAATACAGAAACATCATTTCCGATTGCAATGAGCATTGGAGAATCTGCCGCCCAAATAACGATTTCAAAGGCTGGCTCCCTTACTGGAAGAAGCAAGTCGAATCCTCAAGGAAAGTCGCCAGAAAGATGATGAAGGAAGGGCAAACCCCTTATGACACCTGCCTCGACGCTTATGAGCCAGGAAACAACGAGGCCTTCATCGATTCCATCTTCAATCCGTTGAAGGACACGCTTATCCCTCTTCTCAAAAAGGCTAAAGAAAAGCAAAAATCCTATGCAATTCCTGCCTTAAAGAGCTACGACAAGATCAAACAGAAAGAGATGTCCTTAAGAATGCTTAAGGCTATCCATTACAACATGGATAAAGGCGCTCTCATGGAATCCGCTCACCCATTTAGCGACGCTCTAGCGAAGAACGACGCTAGAGTCACCACGAAGTTCCTCATCGAAGACTGGAGAAGCAATGTCTTCACCTGCTTACATGAAGGCGGCCACGCCCTCGAGTTCCAGAACTGGAGTGAGGAGATGTTTGAGAACCATGTCGAGAATATGGCCACTTCTGCTATTTGCGAAACCCATAGCCGTTTCTTCGAGAACATCATCGGAAGAAGCAAAGCCTTCATGCCTATCCTTCAGAAAGAAGCCGCTGAGTCTCTTGACCCAGAACTTGGAAAGATTCCTGCCGAGGACTTCTACCATCTCATGAACGAGATCCAGCCATGGCTCATTAGATGTGAGGCGGATGAGCTCTCATATTGTCTCCATATCATCATCCGTTACGAGATCGAGAAAGACCTCATCAACGGCAAGATCGAATGCGAGGATGTCCCAACTATCTGGAAACAGAAATACCACGACTACCTCGGCGTTGAAGTCACTGATGACAAGAATGGCTGCATGCAGGATACCCACTGGTCTGAAGCCTTATGGGGCTACTTCCCTTCATACGCCTTAGGAAACCTTTATGGCGCGATGATCAAAGAGAGAATCGAGAAAGAGATGGACTTCGAAGGCGCCATCAAGAATAACGAGATCAACAAGATCGTCGAATGGATGAGGGACAACGACTACTGCTACGACTATCTCAAGCCAAACGATTGGATCATGAAGGTTGTCGGCAAGCCATTAAGCGCTGAGCCGTATATCAAATACCTCAAAGAAAAGTTCGAATAAAAATAAAAAGGTCTGCGATTTGCAGGCCTTTTTTGAATTTTTGATTAACGTTCCTCGCGGAAGTAGTTAACACCAAGCGATCCTGGAGGCAGGACGTTTTTCTTTCCGACTATCGAGGTAAGGATGAGAACGATGATGGTGATGACATAAGGAACGATCTTGAGGAGTTCCATCTCAACGAAGCCGACACCAGGAACGGTGTATGGGAGGGTGAGAAGGAAGCCGAAGGCGATGGAGCCGATGATGGCGAGAAGAGGATTCCAAACGGTGAAGATGACAAGGGCGAGAACCATCCAGCCTAAGCCTTGGAGGGTGGCGCTGTTCTCCCAGGTTCCGCCGACGTGGGACATGGTGTAGAAGAAGCCGCCGAAACCAGCGATGGTGCAGCCAATGGTCGTGGCGATGTATTTGTACTTGTCGGTGTTGATGCC
>CADBDO010000014.1:14527-16324 GCA_902793515.1 uncultured Erysipelotrichaceae bacterium
CCGTTTCCAAGAAGGAGCGTGCCAACCTGTCCGAAGGCAGCCTCATTGTATGGAAGGTGGAAACGGATGATCTTACTGGCAATGGTGAAAAGAGGCTTGTTCTCAGTGCTTCTGATAAGACCCATGATGAAGTCGGCGAAGCCGGCACCAAAGGTGGTGAGGGCAAGACCAGTGACGTTCTGATTGGCTTTGAGGGAGGTCGTAAGGAAGGAGAAGAGTAATCCCGAAAGACCTGCGAAGATGGCGACGAAGATGATGATGAAGAGCATCAACAAGAGATATGAGACGAGAGTGCCAAATGAGAAGGCAAGCTCATCGATGTTGATCGGAAGAGCCTGGTAGACGGTCTTCATATAGACGAGCGCACCAACGGCACCACCGGCAGCGCCGATGCACATGACGCCTGGAATGCCGAGGTTGAGGTTTCCGGCTTTCTCGTTGATGGTTTCGCCAATGCAGCCGAACAAGAAGATGACGGCGAGAGAAATGGCGTCGATTAAGGCGACTAATACCCAAGAGTTACCCATTTTACTTGACCTCCTCTTCTTCTGCTGCGCCTTCTGCTACTGGCGGTACTTTTCAACTTTCGAAGTGAAAAGGCTCTTGATGAACTCGGTGAGTTTCATTTCCTTTCCGCCTTTGTTGATAAGAAGCTTGTATTCGATGAAGAATTCGCATCCGATGATGAAGAAATAGATAAGACCGATGAGGAGGTTTGGGGTGGCGTCATTCATGATGTTGTTGTCGCTTTGAACCTTGGTCATGCCTCTAGTGATAAAGACGATGAAGAACGACGTAGCAGCCGTAATAATCGGGTTAAACTTCGCAAGCCATACTGCAATGATAGCGGTGAAACCCATGTTGTTACCGGTTGAAGGCATTACGGTGAAGTCAACGCCGCTGGCAAGTAAGCATCCA
The DNA here is from genome assembly GCA_902793515.1 of uncultured Erysipelotrichaceae bacterium. Taxonomy (GTDB): domain Bacteria; phylum Bacillota_I; class Bacilli_A; order RFN20; family CAG-826; genus UBA4951. Next base: position 15,446 of record CADBDO010000014.1, read on the forward strand.
ATAAAACCGCATACGGCACCAGAAACAACGATGGTTCTTATAATGACTTTCTTGACGTTGATGCCAACGTAACGGGCGGTATTCATGGATTCACCAACAACGCTGAGTTCGTAACCATGTTTGCTAAACTTGAGGTAATAAACCATAAAGGCGAGCAAGACGAGGACAATCAAGATAATGAGCAAGCTGTCATTAAAAAGCGTTGGGAAATTTGCATTATTGAGTCTTGGAATGATGTGCGATCCGATTGGATACTTGAACATGATGAAGGCATTAACAAGACCAACGGAAACATAGTTCATCATGAGGGTGAAAAGCGATTCATTGGTATTGAAAAGAGCTTTGAAGATGGCTGGGATAGCGGCCCAGACGGCACCAGCAAGGATCGAGGATGGAATCATGATGAGGAGAACCACCGCATCAGGAAGTTTACCGCCAAGATCAATCATCAGGATTGCAGACACCAATGCGCCAACGATGATTTGACCGTTACCTCCAAGGTTCCAGAATTTCATTTTGAAGGACGGGATGAGGGCGAGACCTACGCCAAGGAGAAGAGCACCATCACGAAAGAAGTCCCAAAACCTTTTTGGAGTGCCAAAAGAACCAATAAACATCTGACCAACCGCGGCGAACGGGTTAACTCCATAAGAGATGGTCAAGATAAGAAGAGCGATGAAAAGAGCGACGACGATAAAACCGAATCTGATCAAAAGGGACTGCCAAAGAGGCATATCAAAACGTTTTTCAACGTGGAAGAGCTTGCTCTTTTCTTTTTTCGCTGTCATTTTCTCAGGCATTCTCTTTGACCTCCTCTTCTTTTTCAGTGCTCGTCATAAGCAAACCAACTTCTTCTTTGGTTGTCGTTCTCGCATCGAC
>CADBDO010000015.1 GCA_902793515.1 uncultured Erysipelotrichaceae bacterium
TATAACCTACCTTACTGACAGCGTTTATGTGACATTCACCCTTTCTTTTTCAGAAGAGCTTAATAAAAAAGGCTTTTCACACCTAATGGTTTTGGAAAAAGAGCATCCTAACCTTTTAACGGAGCAAGCTTTGGAACAACAAAACTGGCTCATGGATGGCAAACTCGAGTTTCGTATTCCATTAAGGAATCAAGATGAGGAAGAGGCGTTCAAAACCGTCTATGTCTTGAATCATGACATCAGGGTTGATGACGCTTTCCTAAATGGTTTGGCTCCGTTTTGTGATGATTAGTTCCGCTTGCTTTTTTCAAAAAAGAAAACGCCCATCTCCTTCGAATGCGAGGGTTTTGCTGGGCGTTTTTTGTTTTTTTGATTGGTTACCAGATGCAGATACGCTTCTCAGGAGCGATATACATCTTGTCGGTCTCTTTGACGTCGAAGGTCTTATACCATTCCTCGAAGTTACGTGGCTGCATGTTCGCTCTAAGGACGACAGGGGAGTGAACGTCGACTGAGAGGAGGAGCTTAAGGTATTCAGGCCTTCCCTTCATGCACCAGATTCTTCCCCAGTTCTTGAAGTAGGCTTCATAGTCGGCGTCTTTCATCGTGGACATGATCTCAAGGGTGACGGCCATGCCTGGCGATGTTCTCACTGACGACGAGTTCGCCAGAGACTTTGCCTCCATTGATCTCGATGCCATCGAACTGCTCGATCATGCCTTTGGTGAGCTCTTTGAACTTCTTATAGTCCTCTTCGGTCCACCAATTGGCGAGGTTGCCATTCTCATCGCACTGGGCGCCATTGTTATCGAAAGCGTGGCTGATTTCGTGTCCGATGACGGCACCGATGCCACCGAGGTTCTCTTCTCTCTTTTGCTTGATGCTATAGAAAGGGGCTTGGAGGATGGCGGCAGGGAAGGTGATGTCGTTGGCGCTTGGGTTATAGCAAGCGTTGACGAGGTGTCCTGGCATTCCCCATTCGCCTCTATCGACTGGCTTATAAAGTTTCTCTAAAGCGTGCTTCTCTGACTGAACGCCGATCTTGTCGAGCATGTCGTAATAGGAATCATTTGGATCGACCTTAAGCTCATCGTAGAATGGGTCGGCTTTGTCAGGATAACCCATCTTGATCTTCATGGTGGAAAGCTTAAGGATGGCTTTTTCTTTGGTCTTTTCCTCTAAGAAGGTGTTCTTAGCGATTCTCTTCTTATAGGTCTCAATGATCTCTTTGACCATCTCGATGACGTCGGCTTTCGCTTCTTCGCCGAAGTATTTCTGGCCATAGTAGATGCCGACGACCTCGCTGAAGGTGCCGCTTGCGACCTTGTAGGCGTATTTCTCTAGGGCAGGGCTCTTTGGGTTGCCAGAGAGGGCTCTAGAATATTTGCCAGCGATGAATCTCATCTCTTCGGTTAAGCAACCGGCGTTGCTAAGCAAGCATCTGACATAGGCCCATTTCTTATAGGTCTCGAAAGTGGATTCGTTCCAGACTTCTTTGAGTTCCTTGATGGCCTTTGGCTCATAGACGATGATCTGCTCTGGGAGCTTATCGCCATAGAGTTCGGTCATGAACTTCTTGAAATCGAATGGGGCAAGGAGGGAGCAAACCTCATCGAACTTCATTGGGTTGTAGTTGGCGATATAGTCCGCCCACTCGAGTTGGCTCTTCGCGTGTTTGGCGACTTCTTTGTCGTAAGCGAGAGTGGCTTCGATATAGTCTTCTTGCTCTTCTTTGCTTAAATCAGTGTAAGCAAGAAGCTCTAAGGCCATCTCTTTATAGACCTTAAGAAGCTCTGGTCCTTGTTTGTTATCTTCCGCGTAGTAAGTGGTGTCAGGAAGGATGGTTGAAGATCCAGTCAAGATGAAGGAGTGGGCTAAGCTGTTCTTCATATCGACATCGACGCCATAGTTGAATGGAAGGCGCATTCCTTTGAGAGAAAGGGCGTGCGCTTTCTCATTTAATTCGGCGATGCTTTTGATGCTTTGGATGACGTGAAGGTCTTTGAGGATTGGCTTAATGCCATCTTCATCTCTCTTCTTGGTGTTCATCGCGGCTTTATAGATGGCGATGGCTTTGCCAAAGTTCTCGTTTGGAATCTCTTCTTTGCCTTCCGCCATATCTTTGAAGAGCTTCATGAGCATCTTCTCAAGGGCGATATCGAGGTCAGCGAATCCGCCGACGCTTGAACGGTCTTCAGGGATGACGGCCTTCTCAAGCCATTCACCATTCACGAAGTGGTATAAATCGTCCTGTATTCTTAATTTGTTTTCCATGTGTTTTCTTTCTCCTCCTATTGGAGCCGCTTTCAATGGTATCGCCTCCTATTTCTTATTCAAGAAATATCTTTTTATTGCCCATTAAGATATATTAATTGAGTATGAACAAATTCTTGGCAGAGCCATCTCCGCTTAAACGCATAGCCTCCTATTTCGTCGATTTGATTTTGGTTTTGACGATCGGGATGCTTCTTTTTGCCACCCTTGGCGAGAAGGTGATCGGCAAAGCCTTAGGCGCGGATGAGGCAAGCAAGAACGCGAGTGATTTCGCTGTCGCCAGCGGACTTGCCTACTATGGCGAGGAAGTCGGCCCATCCATCTATGAATACAAAGCCTCCGGTAACGAAAACGGCAAGAAAGGATATGAGGCCTATCTTGACCATGTCTGGTATTACTACACGGAATTCCTTAATGTCGCGAAGAACCCTAACGACAAAGTCGTCGGAAGGAAGACGAGCGACGGCAAAGACTTCGTAAGCGATGACTATTACCGTTTCTTCTTTGAGAGATGCATGGGTTTTGCAGGGGATTCCGCGAATTCCAACCCATATTTTGATTACGCTAGAGAAGGGGAGAACGTTCTCCTTCACTCCAAACCTGTCCTCAATTCCGAATATCAGGCTAAGGTCGATAGCAATGACGAAGAGGCTTTGACGAAGCTTCTCAAATACTTCTTCAATGCTGACTCAGCCGATCAAACGGGTCTCTATTTTGATGCGATCAAAGACATGAAGGGCCCTCTATATAACAAAGCCTCGGTCCAAACCTATTACCAAGAGCAGGCTACCCGCTACTCCATGGCGGCTTGGGGAAGTGAGGCCATCACCGTCATGCCTATCGTTTTGGCCTTCTTCCTCATCGTCCCTCTTTGCCGCAAAGACGGAGAGAGCGTAGGCAAGCTCATCTTCGGCATCAAAGTCGTGGGTGCAGAGGGATTTAGAATCAACAAGCTCCAAAGGGTCATGAGACCACTTCTTGTCACCCTTCTACATTTGGCCGCTTTAATCCCGAATGTCGGAATTGGACTCGCCATCTATTTCATCGGCGCAGTCGTCTCCTTCCTCATGATGGCCTTAGGCAAGAAGAGGATGAACATCCACGAAAGAATCACCCGCACGATCGTGGTCGACAAGAAACGCTCAATCATCTTTAATAGCCTCCATGACAAATCCCTTTATATGGAGAAGCATAATCTCGACGAGAAAGGAAACCCTCTTGTGAGCGTTTCGGAAGTCGAAGGGGAACCGACCGTCAATCTAACGAAGGAAGAATAATGAACAAGAAAAGCAAATCCCTCTTCATAGCCTCATGCGTCACCTTCTTTTTGCCTTTGGCCTTGGCCATTCCTTTTTTGGCCATCGTCCTTTCAAAAGGCGGAGACGTCTTGACGATCATCGCGATGGTGGCCTCCCTCCTTCCAAGCGTCCTTCTTTTCCTCTTCGTCCCTCTAGCGAAACGCCATTACTACAAGAAGAAGGAAGAAAGAGGCCAAAGGAAGATCGCCCTCATCATCACCGCGATTCAGTGCGGTGCGCCTTTGCTCATCGAACTCATCTGCTTCATCGCCTTGGTTGAATCGCTTTCGGCCTATCCTTCCCTTTTGGTCATCAGGATCCTTTATCTCATCTCCTACATTCCGTTCCTTGTGCTGAATATCCTTTTCTGGCTGTCTTTCCCAAAAGAGGAAGAAAAGGAAGTATAGTTAATCTATGGAAATCGTCCTCAAGAATCTCTCATACGCGTATAATGGCGAGTCTTTAGCGGTCAACGACCTCTCTTTGGATATCAAAGATGGGACGATGTTAGGCCTTCTTGGCCCTTCGGGATGCGGCAAGACCACCCTCCTTAACCTCATCAGCGGTCTCCTAACACCTGATTCGGGAGAAGTCTATTTCGGTAGTGAGAACGTCACCTCTCTTCCTCCGGAGAAAAGAGGGATCGGCTATGTTTTCCAGAATCACGCTTTATATCCTCATATGAGCGTCTATGACAACATCAAATACCCTCTTCTTGCCCTCAAGGATAAATCACTCACCGAGGAAGAGATGGACAAGAGAATCAAAGAGATTGCCTCACTTGTTCAAATCGACACGCTCTTAAAGAAGAAACCTAATGAGCTTTCTGGCGGCGAGATGCAAAGAGTGGCCATCGCCCGTGCGCTTGTGAAGAAACCGCACATCCTTCTTCTTGATGAGCCTCTTTCATCTTTAGATGCCTACTTGAGGAAGCAGACCGCCAAAGAGATCAGAAGAATCCAGCAGGAGACGAAGATCACGACCGTCTTCGTTACCCATGATCAAAGAGAGGCCATGAGCATTTCCGATGAGGTCGCCATCATGAATAAAGGCGCGCTCATCCAAAAAGGAAAGCCAGAAGAGGTCATGGAAAAGCCGTGCTCTGACTTTGTCAGGGAGTTTCTCCTAGTCGATAATTAATGTTGTTCTTGAACGATTTGACCTATTGATATATCATTATTCGCGCTGGTCCCTTAGCTCAGTTGGTAGAGCAGCTGACTCTTAATCAGCGGGTCGCGGGTTCGAGTCCCTCAGGGATCACCAAAACGAAAGAATGCCTGTCTGCGATTGCGACAGGCTTTTTCTTTGGAAATAGCAGGGGGAATCCCTTAAATATCTCATAAATCGGTTTACGCGTACGCGCACGTAGACCCACGTTGGATTGCTACAAAATGTAAAATATTTTCATTTTATTGAATAAACTTTCAGTTTAGTCAATGTTAAAAAATGTCAATTCCAGCAAATAAATTGTCTAACCATATTGAAAATGGTTTGGAAACGCTTTAACATAAAGCAGGCATAAGACTGGTTACATATAGACTGAACCTTTTTATACCTGTTTTGCAAACTAGATTGAATTCTAATTATTGAAAGGAGCATTAATCTATGAAGCATTCAAAATTCTTAGGCGTATTGGCTGCGACCTTATGCTTAGGTTTGGGAGCTTTGGCCTCCTGTGATGGTGGAAACACCAACCCAGACGCCAGCACCTCCGAGAAACACAAGCACAAAGCTGCCGAAGGCGCCGAGTGGAAAGCCGACGACAACAATCACTGGCACGAATGTGAGGCTGGCGATGGCGCTCAAGTCGACAAAGCCAAACACACCGCTGATGAGACCAAGACCAAGATCACCAAAGCGGCTACCTGCACCGAAGCTGGCACTGCAGAAGAGACCTGCAAAGTCTGCGGTAAGAAATATACCGCGACCATCAAGGCTACTGGCCACACCTATGCAAAGGGCGATGACGGCGAAGATGTCGTCACCTGGACCAAACAAGCCACTTGTACCGAAGCTGGCGAAGGCACCAAAGAGTGCACCGTCTGCCACGAAAAGACCGCTGTCACCAAAGAAGCTCTTGGCCACACCTATGAGCAAGAGAACGGCGAAGACAAGGTCACCTGGACCAAACAAGCCACTTGTACCGAAGCTGGTGTTGGTGAAAAAGAGTGCACCCGCTGCCACGAAAAAGAGACTGTCACCAAAGAAGCTCTTGGCCACGATATCCACTTAGCGGAAGATACAGGCGAGCCAGAAGCTGGCAAAGCCAAAGTTCGTATGTACGAATGCAGCCGCTGCGATGTTTCTTACTTCGGCTTCAAAGCTACCGAAGTCACCGAGGCTTCCCGCGGTCACTTAACCTTCACCGGTACTGGTGAAGATGCTGGCGCTTCCTTCTGGGGACGTCCAATCGGAAACGCTCTTGCCTTAGACGAAAACGGAACCTCCGTCAACCAGCAGGGTGACGAATGTGTCTACGACGTCGATGAGACCGGCGACTTCTTCGAGTATGTCTTCGATCTTAACGCTGAACAGGTTGCCTCTATTGGCAAATGCAGACTCTACTGCGAAGCCAGCGCTGCTAACTACCTCTCCGGTGACTTCTGGGGACGTGATCAGCAAGGCACTGACTGGACCCGTGGTTACTACATCGATGGAGCCGAAGACCACGTCGAGAAAGATGCCACCACTGGCGAAACCACTATGATCCAGGACAACACCACTGCTTCCAGAGAAACCCCAAGCACTGCTGGTGTTCCAGAAACCCTTGAAGACGGCACCACTCCAAAGATGGTTGCTAAAGGCAAAGCCATCACTGACGCCCGTTACATCCTTTATGTTGACGGCGAAGTCAAACAGTTCGAATCCATGACCGATATCCCAGCCACCGTTAGCAAAGGCACCCAGAAAGATACCTACGTCATGCCATACACCTTCGAATCCCTCAAGGTTGGTGAAAACAGAATCAGCTTACGTATGGCTGGTGGTTACAGATCAACCTTCTACAACTTCACCTTCAGACACGTTGAAGATGCCGAACCAACTGAACCAGAGACTCCAGCTCACGTTCACGATTTCAGCACTGAGACTCCAGTCGCTGCCAAAGCCGACGGCTATGTCGCCTACAGAACCGCTGAATGCGCTGAAGACCACGCCAAAGCTATCAAAATCCGTGCTTTAGACGGCACCCTTGCTTCCGGTTCCTCTTTCAAGACCGGTGGTGCCGATGACGCCAACTGGATGAAACTCAAGGCCGACACCAACAGTGTCAGCTACAAGTTTGACTACACCGGAACTGCTACAACCGCTAAGCTCTATCAGTTCGCTTACATGGATGGCTGGACCACTCAGGCCAACCAAGATGCTACCTACCAGACCAACGGAAGTGGCTCTGCTAGCGGATGCAACTTCGGTATCAAGTGGAATAATGCTGAGATGACCATCGACGCAACTGCTAAAGCCACTTCTTATTCTGAGCTTCTCAAGAACGCCACCTACGTGGTTGCTGACAGCACCAGAATCTCCAAGGCTGACCTTGTCTTAATTGGCGACGTCAACTTAGCTAATGGTGACAACACTTTCACCTACACCAGAAATGGCAGCTTGAACATGCTCGTCAAAGACTTCGTTATCGTCATCGGATAATTAATCCCTGATTTAGCGAAAGACAATAATTAACGGGCCCCGTAAAACGGGCCCGTTTTTTTGTGCCTCCAAATTCCTTTCTAGAAAGAAGGATATTCGGTAGAATATTTCTATGGCCGGAGTAGACGAATTCGCAAACAGTGAGATAAACCCTTCTTGCAAAGAGGAAATGAATCAAGACGTCCAGAAACTCGAGTGGGCGAAGATTCATCTTTTTGGGGCGTATTCTAAAGCGGATTACACCAAAGTCGTCCATAGGATCGGCCTTGTTCTTCTTGGAGGCACTGGCATCGCCATCTTGACGAGCGCAGCCGCCATCTCGATGATGGATAAGATGAATGCCGTTAAGCCTCTCTTTACCGGTCTATACGAAGGAAATGTCGCGAAAGTGGAAGGAAATACCCTCCATTATGGCTTCCTTGCCGAATACAAAGTGGACACGACGATCTCAGTCGAACTTAGCCAAACTAGCCGTAGCCTTGAGAAAAAGACCTATACCTGCGTCTATGATGAGGAAAAAGAGAATCAGATGGAAATAGCAGGGGAGTTCTCTCTCGTGGAAGGGCATTACGACTTAAGGATCTACGCCGATTACACGTATGGCAAAACCCTAATGATCACCTATAGCGGATATATGGAGGAATAAACAATGGCAGAAGCAAAGAAAAGGAAAACCAAGAAGATCGACAAAGAATATCGCGATGAGCTCGCGAAGATCTTTTTACGAACCGAGAAACGCAATCCAAAGAACTTAGTCCCATCCTGGAAAGACCTGACCGTCCAAAAGAAGATCTCAGTCATCCTTTCCTGGGTTCTCTTCGTTGGTGCGGTCGTCATGATCGTCCTTGTGAACTACGCTCACCAAGCCTGGCCGGATTCCTGGCTCAATTACGTCGATAAGATTGGCGAGAATGGCTACGCTCAGAGCAACGAGCCATGGTTCAAGGTCATCCAGTCCTTCTACATGTTCTTCTTCATCTATGGCGTCAGCAAACTCGTAAGAACCATCCTTTCCCTCGTCTTCATGAAGGCGAACAACAAAACGGTCACCATCATCAGGTTCATCAATAGCACAATCAGATATTTGGCCGCCTTCGTCGTCCTCTTCTCCATTTTGGCCGTTATCGGCGTCGATATGACGACCATCTTGGCCTCCGCTGGCATCCTCGCTCTTGTCATCGGCCTTGGCGCCCAAACCCTCATCGCCGATATCATCGCCGGACTCTCAATCGTCTTTGAGGAGCAGTTCGATGTCGGTGACATCATCGTCGTCGACGGCTTTAGGGGAGTCGTCTATGAGATCGGCCTTGCTACCACCAAAGTCGTCGATTTCTCTGGCAACCTCAAGTCCATCAGAAACAGCGGCATCAGCACCGTCATCAACCAATCCCATGACCTTAGCAACGCGATTTCCTATTGCAGCGTCGATTACTCTAGCGACCTCGTCTATGTAAGGAAAGTTGTTGAGGAAGAGCTTCTCAAAGAATTCAAGAACGCCATCCCAGCCATCATCGGCGAACCTAAGTATTTAGGCGTCAGTGAGCTTGAGGACAGTGGCATCCAGCTTATGTTCCTTGCCAAGACCACTGAGGAGGATAGATTCTCCACCCAAAGAGCGATGAACGAGATCGCCATCACCGTCTTAACGAGAAACGGAATCGAAATCCCATTCCCACAGGTTGTCGTTTCCCAAAGAAAATCCAAATAAGCGGGATTTGCCAAAGATTTTTGGAAAAACATATAAAAAAGAGGCCCTTTTTGCGGGGCCTCTTTTCCAAAGGAGGTTTATCCTTACTCTGTAATCTTGTTCGCGGCGATGACCTGGTCCTTAAGGTATTCAGGAACTTCTTCGTAGTTATAGAACTCACGGTTGAAGTAACCATTCGCCTGGGTCAAGGACTTAAGCTGGGTCGCGTAGTCGACGATCTCGGCTTCTGGGACGTAGGCTTCGATGACCTGTGAGCCATCTTCCTCTTCCATGCCCTGGATTCTCGCACGTCTAGTGGAGAGATCGGAGATGATGTTGCCAGTGTACTTAGGATCGCAGTTGACCTTGATCTTCATGATTGGCTCAAGGATGATCGGCTTGCACTTCTCGTAAGCGGCCTTGAAAGCAAGGATAGCGGCCATACGGAAGGCTTGTTCGTTAGAGTCTACTGGATGGTACTTACCATCGGTAAGGACACCTTTGACACCGATGACTGGGAAGCCAGCAAGCGGACCGCTTTGAAGGGCTTCAAAGAAACCTTTCTCAACGGCAGGGAAGTAGTTCTTTGGAACTGCGCCGCCGAAGACTTCTTCAGCGAAGGTGTTCTCTTTGGCTGGTTGGAAGCGCATCGTGACGACGCCATAGAAGCCGCTTCCGCCGGATTGTTTGACGTATCTTCCTTCAGCTTCGCCCGCACCTTTGATGGATTCGCGGTAGACGACTTTCATCGGACTGGTCTTGAGTTCGACTTTGTAGATGTCTTTGAGCTTCTGGATGACGAAGTCGACGTGAGAGGAGGAAACGCCGCCAAGAAGGAGCTGTTTGGTCTCGTTGTTACGGACGACTTCGACGCATGGATCTTCGAGCTGGATCTTCTGAAGGGCTGGTCCAAGCTTGGCTTCGTTGGCTTTGTTCGTCAGCTCGATGGCTTTGAAGAGAACCGCGGAAGGATATTTGACCGGCTTATAGATGACGATGCTTTTTGGATCGCAGATTGTCATGGTCGACTTGGCACCGTCGAGTTTGGTGATGGCGCCGATATCGCCAGCGTTGATCTCGTTGACAGGGGTGAGGTCTTTGCCTTTGACAGCAAAGAGAGAGGAGACTTTCTGGGTCTCGCCATTCATATAGACGTCATCTCCGACTTTGATGGTGCCGGAATTCACTTTGATAAGCGAGATGGCGCCACGGTAGTCATCGACAAGGGTCTTGAAGATGTAGGCGGACATTGGAGCCTTAAGGTCAGTGGCTCTCTCAACTGGGTTGCCTTTCTCATCCTGGGCTTCGATTGGTTTGAGGTCGAATGGGGATGGGAGGTATTCGATGAACATATCAAGCATCGTCTGGATGCCAATATTGAGGGAAGCACTTCCGACTAAGACAGGGGTGAGCTCGCCTTTAAGGACGCACTGACGGAGGGATTCATGGATCTCTTCGGTGCTGAAGGTCTCGCCGGCGAAGTATTTCTCGAGCATCTCGTCGTTGGTCTTGGCGACTTCTTCGACGACCGCGCCATGTAACTCTTCGGCCTTGGCCATCTTGTCTTCGTAGATTTCAGCATCAACACATTCCTTGCCGTTATAGACACGAGCTTTCATGTCGACGCAGTTGATGAAGCCGTCGAAGTGGCTCTCTTTTCCTAAAGGATAACCAAATGGGATGGCGGTATGACCGAGCTTTTCTCTGATTTCGGCAAGTCTTTCTTCGAAGTCGACGCCTTCCTTATCCATCTTGTTGAGATAGATGAGGGTTGGGATGCCTCTTCTCTTGAGTCTTTGCCAGTGTTTGACGGTTCCGACCTGGACACCGACTGAAGCGTCGATAACAAGGACGGCGCCTTTGATGATGCCGGTGACGCCGATGATCTCACTCACGAAGTCATCGTTGCCTGGGAGGTCGATGAAGTTGAACTTATAGTTCTTGTATTCGAGTGGGGCGATCGCGCACTGGAGGGACTGTTGTCTCTTTTGCTCTTCTGGGAGATAGTCGGAGACGGTGTTCTTCTTTTCGACTTCGCCTTTCTCAGGGATGCCTTTTCCGATATAAAGGAGAGACTCGACGAGAGAGGTCTTGCCGCTTCCTTGGTGGCCAAGGAAGGCGATGTTACGGATATTCTTAACTTCGTATGCCATTGTATCTCTCCTTAGTTCCTAAAGTATTTGACGCTGTCGCCACGCTGTATAAGCTGGATCTTGCCAGCGCTTGCAAGCTTACTGAGGTACTTGTCGACTGTTTCTTTCTGAATGCCGTATAAAGCATTTCTGACGACGTGTTTGCCAATTGGGGTGGCGCTATCTTGGACGATTTTAAGGACTTTGTCCTCAGTGCTGATCTCAAGAGCGTTGATCTCGATGATGTATTCGAGTCTCCTTTAGGCCTGGAGGATGGTCTTGACGAGGAACTCGCAATATGGGGCGTAGTTATTCTGCTCATCTTCCCAACCGGCGGAGGATTCTTTGAAGACGGCGATGTAGTCGCTCATCTGTTTCTCGATGAGATAAGAGATGGCGTAATAGTCGTCAACCTTGTATCCGAACTTCTTCAAGCAGAAGTGGAGAAGGAGTCTCGAAAGTCTTCCGTTCGCGTGCTGATATGGGTGAATGCACATGAAGTCGAGGAGGAAGACGGCGGTAAGTAAGAGCTTATTGACCTCTTCATCTTCCGCGCACATGTTGAACTGATAGATTAAGGAATCAAGGAGCTGATAGGCTTCTTCTGGGGCAGCAGGGGTGAAGATGCTGTCGAACTTGCCATCAAGCTTGGCTTCCATGATGTAGTTCTGTTCTTTCTTAAGATGGCCGCCTAGCTCTGGGTTGTAATCCTTATACATGTAGTAGTGGAGATCGCTGATGAACTTCATGTCCATTGGCTGGAACTTGTAGTTCTTGTCGATAAGGTCTTGCGCCTCAGCGTATCCAAGGACCATATGGGTCTGGAAGTTCGTGGCAGGTTTTCCGCGGACGAATAAGTCTTTCTCTTGCTGCGTAGAAATAAAAACATTGCCCAATGCACAGGAGGAGACTGCTCCAAACCTTCGGGCAATGTTACGCAAAAGCTCGACTTTCTCAAGTTTGTCAACGCCAGATGTTTTACCTTTGTACATCTCGATTGAGTTAAGCATGCTGTTGATGCTCGGCGTTGACAAACTTAAAACAACGCCTTTTAGATCAAAGATTCTCATGGTTTATGCACCTCATTTGTGACTTCAATTTACTATAGGAAAATGACCTTTGCAAGCGCTTTCATAAGGGTTTCTAAACAAGCGAAAAAAATAAAAAAGTCAATAGTAATTTTTGCCTATTTTTGTAAAAGAAAGGGCTTTCAAACGCAAATGTAAGCGCTATACCTTGTTTTTCTTTAAATATATACGTTTTTGAATAATTTCCTCTTGGTGAACGATTTTGAGAGACCGTTTCTCAGGTTTCTCGCAATCCGTCTTTTCTTTTTACAATCTTCACCGCTAAAATAAATAATATGGAAAAGAAACCTGACCTTTATCGCCTCAAGCGAACTCTTTCCGTTCTTGAGAAGAAGAACAAGAAGTACGTCACTTTGGACATGCTTTCGAAATGGGTAGGGGTATACCCGGATGTTTTAGCCGATGACCTCATAATGTTCGAGCCTTTCATCCTTATGGATTCGACCCTCAACATGAATGACCTCGTCCCTGCCATCAAAGAGTATTTCGCCAAAGAAGAGACGATTAAGGAAAAGAAGAAACCAGCCGAACCAAAACCAAAGAGGGAAGTGGCCAAGAAAGAAGAACTTGCTGAGTTCTCCTCGATCGGTGACTTCATCTATAAGAGGATGGCGGGCCCTGGAGGCCTCATCTCCCCAAGCGCCTCTCTAAGCGACCACGACTTATATGTCCTTTCTAAGCTCGTCAAAGAAGAGCAAGCAAGGCGTAAGCCAAAAAGGAAACCAAAGAAGGCTCCTAAGAAGAAAACCAAGAAATAGGAAACCGCCCCGTGCGGTTTTTTATTTGGTGGCCACAAGACAATTGTTAAGCGTTCCTCAAATTGTCTTTGGAAAGAAAGTAATAAGTAATATACTTATTGAGAACAAAGGAGAGTATCTTTTAATGTCTGAAATCAAAAAGACCTTCAAATCCGTAGACGGCAACACTGCTGCCTCTATGGAAAGCTACTACTTCACCGAAGTCGCAGCTATCTATCCAATTACCCCTTCTTCTCCAATGGCCGAAAATGTTGACGCCATCTCTTCCAAAGGAGAGAAGAACTTCTTTGGCTCCCCAGTCAAAGTCGTTGAGATGCAAAGTGAAGCCGGTGCTTCCGGTGCCGTCCACGGCGCCCTTCAGGCTGGTGCCTTAGCGACCACCTTCACCGCTTCCCAAGGTTTGCTTCTCATGATCCCGAACCTCTACAAGTGGGTCGGTGAGCTCCTTCCAGCTGTTCTCCACGTCTCAGCCAGAAGCTTAGCTACCCGCGCCCTTTCCATCTTCGGTGACCACGCTGACATCTATGCCTGCCGTCAGACTGGCATGACCATGATCTGCTCTGGTTCCGTCCAGGAGATCGCCGATCTTGCCCCAGTCGCCCACCTCGTCGCTATCGAGGCCCAGACCCCAGTCATGCACTTCTTCGATGGTTTCCGTACTTCCCACGAAGTCCAGAACGTCGAATTCGTCGACAAAGAGGAATGGAAGAAGCTTGTCCGCATGGACAAAGTCGAAGAGTTCAGAGCCCGCGCTCTTAACCCACACACCCACCCAGTCACACGCGGTGGCGCTGAGAATGACGATATCTACTTCCAGGCCCGTGAAGCCCAGAACCAGCACTTCAATGAAATCACCCCAATCGTTGAGAAGTATTTTGCTGAAGCAAGCCGTCTCACTGGCCGTGAATATCACCCATTCTGCTACTATGGCGATCCAAACGCCGAGCGCATCATTATCGCTATGGGTTCCGTTACCGAAACCGCTGGCGAAGTCGTTGACGCTTTGAATGCCAAAGGCGAGAAAGTCGGTCTTGTCAAAGTCCATCTCTACCGCCCATTCAACGCCAAGCTTCTTGTCAAAGCCATCCCAGCTTCCGTCAAGAAGATCGCCGTCCTTGACAGAACCAAAGAAAATGGTTCCGAAGGTGAGCCTCTCTACCTCGATGTCGTTGCCGCTCTTGCCCAAGAAGGCCGCCACATCGACAGAGTCATCGGCGGACGTTATGGTCTTTCTTCCAAAGACACCCAGCCAAAAGATGTCAAATCCATTTATGACTTCCTTAACGCCGAAAAGAATTGGACCAGCTTCACCGTTGGTATCAAAGATGACGTCACCAACCTTTCCATCCCAGTCGACGAGTCCTTCAAG
>CADBDO010000016.1 GCA_902793515.1 uncultured Erysipelotrichaceae bacterium
AGATAAGATCGGCAATTTCTATACATCGGTCTACAACCAAATCGCCAACTACATCGTCGATTACCAAGAGTCGCGAAAGGAAAGCGTGACGTTGCCGCTACTTATCAACGATATCTCAAACGCAAACGATGAAGACGCTGATACGCTAATCAGCCGTCTGACCGAAATATCATCCGAGCGTTATTACCCGCCTTACACAGACCAAGGGATGCAAGAGGTAATAAGCGTCATCAAAGACGAGAAAGACAAGATATTCGATCGCGAGCAAACCGCCAAAGCCATCGCAAGAAAAGATGCCGACCCTCACCAGATCGGCGAAGCCCTCAAGGACTTTGCGGCAAGACAAAGAGAACGTCTCAAACGCAATAAAAAAGATTAAAGAAAGGAAGCAAAACCCAATGCCAAAGAAAGAAAAAGAAGAACTTGCCGAAGAAGGCAAGAAAGCCAAGAAGGCTCCTGCTAAGAAGGCAGCCAAAAAGAAAGCCGAGGATGATGCTTTCGAATCTTTTGACGCCGGATTTAACGACGTCGATATCGATGATTCCGAGGATTCTGGTCTTGAGAAGGCCTTAGAAGCCATCAAGAAACAGTTCATGAAAAAGGCCAAGTCCAGTGGCTCAATCAATCAAGAAGAGCTCATGGACGTCGCCGCCAAACATGATATCAGCGAGAACGATTTAGAAACCCTCATCGCTTTCTTCAGTGAGAACAACATCAAAGTCATCACCGACGAAGAAGAGGCCGAGGACGAGGACATCGATCCATCGATGCTCGACCTTGAAAAGGCCAACCGCGAAGCCGAGGAGGAAATCGATGACGTCGATATCGATGAAACCGACCAGGAAATCGCCAACATCGATGACAGCACCATTGATGAGTTCGCCAGAGTCCAATCCGGCGATGTCAAAGTCAATGACTCCGTCAAGATGTACCTCAAGGAGATTGGCAAGGTCCGCTTGCTTACCGCCAAAGAGGAAACCGAGCTCGCCGAAACCATCAAACGCGGCGAAGCTGCCAAAGAACAATACGACAAGAGAATTGCCCACAAGGACGAAGAATTAGCCGCTCTTAAAGCCAAATGCGAAGCCGAAGGACTCGACTATGCCGCCGAATCCCGCAAGCTCGAGGCTGACTTAAGAGGTCTTTACTACGAAGGCGAGGAAGGCGTTAACGCCAAGAACCGTTTAATCACCGCCAACCTCCGTCTTGTCATCGCTATCGCCAAACACTACGTTGGCCGTGGAATGCACTTCCTTGATTTGATCCAGGAAGGCAACATGGGCCTTATTAAAGCCGTTGAAAAGTTCGACTACACCAAAGGTTTCAAGTTCTCAACCTACGCCACTTGGTGGATCCGTCAGGCCATTACCCGTGCCATCGCTGACCAAGCCAGAACCATCCGTATCCCAGTTCACATGGTTGAAACCATCAACAAGATGACCAGGGTTCAGCGTCAGCTTGTCCAAGAGCTTGGCAGAGACCCAACACCAGAGGAAATCAGCAAGAAGATGGAAGGCGCTCTCACTCCAGAGAGAATCCGTGAGATTCAGCGCATCGCTCTTGAACCAGTTTCCCTTGAAACCCCAATCGGTGAGGAAGACGATTCCCACCTTGGCGATTTCATCGAAGATAAAGAAGTCCAATCCCCAGAGGAATTCACCACAAAGTCCCTCTTAAAGGATGAACTTTACGAAATCATGCACGATTTAACCGATCGTGAGGAAAGAGTCCTTAGACTCCGCTACGGCCTTGATGACAACCGTCCAAGGACCCTTGAGGAAGTCGGTAAGGAATTCGGCGTTACCCGTGAGCGTATCCGTCAGATCGAAGCCAAAGCCATCAGAAAGCTCCGCCATCCAACGAGAGCCAAGAGACTTGGTGACTATCAGGACGCTTATTACCCAGAAGGACCAGATACCCACTCCAAGGGCAATAAATAACCGTTTATCGACAATAATACGATGAAAAAGCTTTCTAACAGGTTGCTAAAACTTGCGGAATACGTTGTTCCAGGTTCTTTCGTCGCAGATATCGGAAGCGACCATTGTCTGCTTCCGATTTTCTTATGCCAGGAAGGCTTGGTAACCGGAGCTTTTGCAGTCGATAACAAAAAAGGTCCTTACGGGCGAATGGTGGAAGCGATTGGAGAAGCAGGGCTAGAAGATAAGATCTCTCATTCGTTGAGCGATGGCATCGAAAAGCTTGACCCTCGCTGCGACACTGTAGTATTGGCTGGAATGGGCGGACGTCTTATTTCAGAAATTTTGACTAGTCATAAAGAAAGATTAGATCATGTTAAATATATCCTGGTTGACGCTCATACAGATCTCGAATTCGTTTATGAGGCGTTAGCTCCACTAGGCTATGAGATTGAGATGAGCACATTCCTCATCGATAAAGGTAAGCCATATGACATAATGCGGTGGAAGAAGGCTGAGACAAAACTGTCTTACACTGAGTTAGAGAAAAAGTATGGTTACTTCAACATAAGACATCCAAACGAAGCTTGGAGGGAGTATTACGCGAGACAGATAGAGGTCAGCGAGAACATCAAAAAGGCGCTTCCTAAAGATTCAGACAAAATCAAGGAATTAGACGCCCAAATCCAAGAGATAAAAAACATATTAAAAATAGGCGAGTGATTCTTCATTAGCCTTTTTTTATGCTTCATTACAATTAACTAAATAGTATAGTGTTTGTGATTTATGAAAGAATTTTCAAACTACTAATGCTTAACTAATTTAAAACTAATGACTATCTAACGCTTTACTCAGGATTTCTTCCGAAATTAGAGCTTTTCGAGATAGTCTTTAACTTCTTCAAATTCCCTTAATCCGGTAGACGCTCCGCTAATCAAAGCGGCGTGTTTGAATGGTTTAACCAATGCCGTTTTAAGATCCTCGACATCAAGACATCTTAGGACAACTGCCTTAGGATACTTGGCTGTTGCGAGTTCAAGAAGCTTCATGGTGTTGTTGCTCGTCTTCGAACCCATGACAACATAGAGATCGATGTCTTCTGGGGCGGTGCAAATGGCGCTTTGTCTTTTATCTGTGGCGTCGCAAACCCTGGCAGCAACATCAATCTCAGGGAAATGGTCTTTAAGTAAGGAAACAGAGTCTTTCATTTCCTCGGTTCCCATAGTCGTTTGAGAAACCAAAAGTGGATTTTTGGCGCTTACTTGACTGAAATCGAAGGATTTTTTTGGTTCGAATAAGAAAACTTTCGACGGATCAATCTTAAGAGTGCCTTCTGTTTCTGCGTGGCCGGCTTGTCCGATAAAGATTACTTCGCCGCCTTGCGTAATCCTTCTCTTAATAAGGGTGGAATTCGCTTTTACGAAAGGACATGTCGCGTCATAGCAAACCAATCCTTTAGAGGCAGCTTTCTCATCGAGATGAGGGTCGTGGCCATGCGCCGAAAACACGAAGATATCGCCCTTATTCAACGTATCAATCCATTCCGAAAGACTCTTTTTGCGTTCATCCAAAATGATGAAGCCGTCTTTCACTAAGTCTCCAATTACTCTTTCGTTATGAACAAGATTCCCAAGGATGTAGATCGGTTGGGCTGGATGTTCTTTTTTTGCTTTATAAGCGTGATCAAGAGCTTTTTGAACTCCTGCGCAGAAGCCGTGAGGATTTATGACTGTGACCTTCATGGCTTTAATTATCACTCGTTGATGATGCGAATAAAAGGAACTTCCTCTATAATAAACTCATTATGAGTTTCAAATCGTTTAACCTCTCACAACAATTAACAAATGCGTTAGCCAAACTAGGCTATATAGATCCATCCCCAGTTCAGAAGGCCATTATCCCAAAGGCTCTCCGCGGAATTTCTTTGCTCGCCCAGAGCGAAACCGGCAGTGGAAAGACCCACGCTTTCCTTATCCCTCTTCTCGAAAAGATCGACATGAACCTCAATAGGCCACAAGCCATCGTTATTTCTCCAACCAGAGAATTGGCTAGGCAGACCTATGAGTTTGCTTTCGAGTTCACTCGTTTCTTCCCAAAATTCAAAGTCCGTCTATATTCTTCCGAAAGCGATGTTAGCGACAATGTCGAAGGAAAAAGCGTTCCTCCTCAGCTTATTATCGGAACCCCAGGAAGACTTAAAGACCTCCTTATCACCAAACACATCTTCTTCTTAGGCAACATCAAACGTGTTGTCCTTGATGAAGCTGACATGCTTTTGGACATGGGATTCTTCGGCGATATCGAAGATATCTTCGCTAACTTAGAAGAGCCACAGACGATGGTTTTCTCTGCAACTTTGAAACAGAACCTCAAGGACGAGCTTCTTAAATTTGTGAGAAGCGACTTCCAGTTTGAGAACGACAATGTTCAGACCGCATCGACCGTTAAACACCATCTCATCGATATCAAACACATCGGTGAAAGCGCTGCTTTGCTTACTTTCTTAAAAATCAGAAAGCCATATTTGGCGATTATCTTCGCTTCAACCGTAGACAAGGTCAACCAAATCAACAAGTCTTTGAAAGAGAACGGTTTTGAAACCATTTATTTCACCGGCTCATTGGATGATCGTTCTAGGAAGAAAGCTCTCCGTCAGATCAAGAGCAACAAGTACAGCATCATTGTCGCTAGCGACATCCTTTCCCGCGGCTTAGATATTCCTGATGTCAGTGACGTCATCTCCGTCGATCTTCCAAACGATTTAGAATTCTACCATCACCGCGCAGGACGTACAGGAAGATTCGGAAAGTCCGGTGATTCCTGGGTTTTCTTCAATGCCGACACCACCAGCGGACCAATCGCTCTTCAGAAAGAAGGCGTTAAGTTCGATTACTTCTCTTTAAAAGGGAACGAGCTTAAGACCGAAACCCTTGGCCCAAGCGAAAAACGCAAGATGACCAAGAAGAAAGAGCTTCCTGAAGCCGAGATGAAAGACATCAAGATCGCTAAGGCTTTATCAAGAACCAAAGGCGTTGAGCCTGGCTATAAGAAGAAAAAGAAAGAGGCCATCGACAAGGTTAAGCGCAAATACCGTCGAATGGCCATTAGAAACAGCGTTCGTAAACAGCTAGATATTTCTTTTAGAAATAACGATGATGAGGATTAACGATTAATTTCCTCGATGAGGGCGTCATAAGCGTCCTCATCTTTTACTTCCCGGACAGTCTCGCCTTTACGGAAGATAACCCATCGGCCTCTTCCTCCGGCAATACCGATGTCAGCGTGTCTTGCCTCGCCTGGGCCGTTAACGATGCAGCCCATGACGGCAACAGTTTTATAGATTCGATTATCTTCGAGGTATTTCATGACCTTTTTGGCGAGCGGGATGAGATCGACTGCGGTTCTACCACAGGTAGGGCAGCTGATGAAAGTCGGCCAATCCTTCTTTAAACCAAGGTCGTGGAGAAGGCGGGAGGCCGCTAAGACCTCTTCCTCAGGATCTTCACTAAGGGAAATGCGGATTGTGTCTCCGATTCCGTCTAAAAGCAGTGGAGATAAGCCAGCCGCGGAACGGATTAAGGAAACGTCTTTCGGACCGGCTTCGGTAATTCCCAGATGTAGTGGATATGGGAAAAATTCTGAAGCGAGCTTGTAAGCTTCAATTGTCTCGTGGACGTCGCTTCCTTTAAGGGAGATGACAATATCTTTGAATCCGTATTTTTCAAGCATGGCAACGTGTTTTTTTGCACTCTCAAATAGCCATTGGCCTTTGATTTTCTCCTTGCCGAAATAAATGGATTTATCAAGCGATCCGCCGTTGACTCCGACACGGATAGCAGCGTGTTTTTCTTTTGCTTTGTTGACGACTTCCTGAACGCGCTCTTCGCTTCCGATGTTGCCTGGATTGATTCTGATGGCGTCGACTCCGGCGTCCAAAGCTGCTAAAGCGAGGCGGTAATCGATATGTATATCGGCAACCAAAGGAATGGAAACTCTCTTTTTGATCTCTCTAAACGCTTCGGCATCCTCAAAATCGAGAACGGAGCAACGCATTAGCTCCGCGCCAAGCGCGGCGCATCTATTAATCTGGGCCGAGACTTCATCGACCTTTGATGTCTTTATGGAGCACATCGACTGAATAACGACATGGTCGCTGCCACCTATCGTTAATTCGCCAATTTTGATTTTTCTCGTCTCGTTCCTTTTCATATATGAAACATTTTAAACATTTTTGTGGTTTTATTGTAGATAAATTGGCTGGTCTATGCTATTCTTAGCACCGCACGAGAAAGTGAGGGGAACAATTTATGGCCATCAGCAAACGTGATCAAGTGATTCTTGCCTGCACCGAATGCGGCGAGCACAACTATATTACCGACCGCAATAAGAAGCTTCATCCTAACAAGATGGAAAAAATGAAGTTTTGCAGACGCTGCAATAAAATGACACTCCATAAGGAATGCAAATAAATAAGGCGATTGCCTTATTTTTTTTATGAAAATTGAGAGATTCAACATCGGGGACGATTATGTCTGCAACATGTATATCGTCGGTGAAGACGGCGAGCCATGCATTGTTGTTGATCCAGGTGCCGACCCTAACAATTTCATAGAGAAATACGTTAGGAAACACCATAACGGACAGATAGCCGGATTCCTTTTGACGCACGGTCATTATGATCACATCGAAGGCCTTAGGCTCTGCACCATGAAAGCGCCTGTCTATGTCCACCTTCTTGAAGAAGAGTTCTTGGTCGAGCCAGCCTACAACCTTTCGCTCGATTTCCTCGATCATCTCTATATTAGGGGTCTTAAGACCAAACTCTTTATCGACAACGATATCCTCAATATCGGCAATTACGAAATCAAGGTCATCCATACGCCATTCCACACAAGGGGAAGCTCTTGTTTCTACTTCGAAAAAGAACACGTCCTCTTCTCAGGAGACACGCTCTTCCATCTAAGCATCGGAAGGACTGATCTTATCACTGGAAGCAACAAAACCGTCGAGAGCAGCTTGAAGAAACTTGTGGCTTTGCCTCCGGAGACTAAAGTCTATCCAGGACATGGCCCAGCGACCACGATTGGCGATGAATTACGCCTCAATCCATACCTAACAAGGTTAAAAAAGTAGATACTTTACAAATCTTGGTATAGAATACCATAGTCTAATTTAAGGAGAATTTAGAATGAACGTTACAGAATTACGCCCTGGCAACTATTTCGAAGATGAAAACACCCTTTATCAAGTTATCGACATCCTTCTCAACAAAACTGCTATGAGAAAGATGGTTGCTAAAGTCAAAGTCAGAAATGTCCGCACCGGTGCCATCACCGAACTCGCCCGTAACTCCGGTTACGACGTTACCCTTGTCAGCGTCGACAAGAAGCAGATGCAGTACCTCTACGATGGCGGAACCACCTTAGTCTTCATGGACCCAGATACCTACGAGCAGGTCGAACTTCCAAAGACCGGACTCGAGCGTGAAATGGGCTTCCTTGCTCCAAACGGCTTCGTTACCATCAACGCTTACGAAGAAGAAATCCTTGGCATTGAACTCCCAGCCAAAGTCGCCCTTGAGGTCACCGATTGTGAGCCAGGCGTCAGAGGCGATACCGTCACCAATGGCGGTTCCAAAGATGCTACCCTTGAAACCGGCCTTAAGATCAGAGTTCCTCTCTTCATCGAGAAGGGCGAAAAGGTCATGGTCGATACTGCCACTGGCAAATACGATAAGAGAGCCTAACGATGTTACAACTCGATGTTTGGGTTTTCGTCCTTTCGTTGATTGGCGTCCTCATCGTCGGTGGTGTTGCAGGTTTCTTCCTTGCTCGTTACCTTATCAAAAAGAACCTCGAGAAGAATCCTCCAGTCACCGAGAAACAGGTTCGTGCTATGTATGAACAAGGCGGCCGCAAACTCAGCGAAAAGCAAGTTCGAGCCATCATGCACTCAATCAACAAGAACAGATAGTTTCTTATAAAAATAGAAGAGTCACAGATTTGTGGCTCTTTTTTTATCTTTTTCTGAAAAATCCATTTTTCCTCTCTATATAGTAAGTGGAGAGGGATTCGAGTCAGCTTTTCTCGGCCGAGTATCGTTGCCGTTTGGCGGCGACAAAGCGTCTCGATGAATATTCCCTGTAATAGCCAATCACTATCGCAGTATCCGCTTGCAAGCGGTCTGGGCTTAAGAGACCTCCTAGCTCTTGGGCTCGATTACCGCGTTGCCTCTTCTTGATCTTGTTATCGAGCGTACTCTTTAAAGGGATGTGCCCTGAGATGTCGAAACAAGAGAGAAGAGGTGCGTGGACCCTATCTTCTTGGTATAATTTCATTCATGAAATATAACCCTTGGAGAACTTCACAGTCATATACCTTCTATCTAGTTAGCGTTTTATATATTGCTAGCTTGGTGGTGGTGTTTTCACTTGACCTTCTTACCAGCACCCCGATTCTTTGGGCGTACGTAGTCGTATCGACGCTAGGGGAGCTGTACTTTTTGGTTATGTTCTTCGCTGATTGCCTTACTTATTGGAAAGGGCACGGGATTACCATCACAGAACAAGAGCTAACGTTCTACGATGACGTCAAAAAGGAAAAGGTGAGAGTATCAATCGACAGCCTTTTAGAATTCAAATATGAGAACAAGGGAAAAATCTATTTCGTCTATAAAAAACATGGCAGAAATGAGCATTCCTGCGTGGCTCAAGTATTCTCGAAAAAAGAAAGAGCATTGTTAGACTCAATAATTCAGACGATTTACGCAAGAGACGCTAAGGTCGATTTGCATAACTAAAGTATTCATCGAAAAAAATGTGCGGCAGTGGTTGTCGCACATTTAATTTGTTAGAGAACTAAATATCTACTAACTAATTACTTCCATTCAAGAGGCTTTTCTTCGCCTTTCTTGATGCGTTCGATGTTTGAAGCGTGACGGATAACGAGAAGCACATAAACAACGACTTCAGCAACGAGCATTTCCCATCCGATGCAGACGCCACCAACTAAGCCGAGGTCCCAAAGGATGATGTCGAAGAACGCTCCGCCGCCGATGATGACATTAAGCAAATAGAAGAGTCCGCTGATGCCGATAAGAACGGCTCCAGAAAGGAGTGAGGCCTTAGACATAACTTTCTTAAAGACAACAAGGAAGATAGTGAAGAAGACGGCTAAGGAAATAATGAATCCAAGCCAGCTTGATCCGCCGAAGATGGCCATGAAGCAGGCAACGGCTTTTCCGCCTTTGAATTTAAGCCATGGCGAGAAGCAGTGGCCAAAGGCCGCGGCGACGCAGACTAAATAGTTATAGAGAACGCCGTTATCGAATAATTCGGCAAGGTTGATAGGGCCGAAGCGGAGGAAGAGCCAAACGGTCCAGAAAGCAAAGACGGTTTTGGCAATATCAAGAACCATGACGAGGATGCCAACTTTCTTGCCTAAGACACGGCCAGAATTGGTTCCGCCTGAATTGTGGGATCCATAGTCACGTGGATCGACTCCAAAGAAGACTTTTCCGACAATGACACCGGTAGGAATGCTACCGACAAGGAAGCCCCAAATGAGACAGCCTAAGACGACAAGAATATTCAATAAGATGTTCACGGTTCAACCTCTCTTCAAAATGTGCCTATTATTTGATAATAGCCCTACTTTTTTAAATGTAAGTTTGCTATAATACACTACAACAGACGTATTAATATCTCCAGCATTATTTAGATTTATGGCCGACACAAAATACACTGCTAACGACATTGAATTATTATCGGAGCTTGAAGGTGTCAGGAAACGCCCTGGCATGTACATCGGTTCTACCAACTTAAACGGATTGCACCACCTTGTGTGGGAAGTCATAGATAACTCGGTTGACGAAGCGGTCAACGGCTACGGTAAGAAAATCACCGTCACTTTGATGAGAGACGGATCTTTAACCGTCGAAGACGAAGGCCGTGGCGTCCCAGTCGATATTCACAAAGAATCTGGAATCCCAGCTGTTCAGCTTATTTATACAACTCTCCATAGCGGTGGTAAGTTCAACAGTAAGAACTACAAGACCAGCGCTGGTCTCCACGGCGTTGGCGCGACTGTCGTCAACGCTTTGAGCGAATTTGTCGAAGTCACCGTCTACCGTGACAATCAGATCAGTCAGATTAGCTTTGCTAACGGAGGTCATTTGCAAACGCCTCTTCACGTCATCGGTTCTACGAACAAACACGGAACTACCGTCCGTTTCAAACCAGACCCATCTATTTTCCCTAATACAAAATTCAGTTATGAGACGATTGCCTCAAGACTCGAAGAAAAGAGTTATCTTTTGACCGGCGTTCATTTCATCATCAAGGATCAAATCACCGGCAACACTCACGATTACTATACCGAGCATGGTTTACGTGAATACGTGCAAACCTTAACCATCGACAAAACTCCTATGGCGGACGTTATCGACATGAGCGATAGCTCCAACCCAATCCAGGTTGATATTGCCATGAGATGGTGTGTTGGCGATTACAGCGAGAACATCTATAGCTATGCTAACGATGTCAGAACCGCTGATGGTGGCACCCATGAGACCGGATTTAAAGGCGCATTAACCAAGATCATCAATGACTGGGCAAGCGAAAACGAACTTATCAGGGGCAATCAATCGATCGATGGCAGCGATATCCGTGAAGGCCTTACCGCCGTTATCTCCGTTAAAGTTCCAGAAAACAAACTTGAATACGAAGGACAAACCAAAGGCAAACTCGGAACGCCAGAAGCGACCGCTGTTGTCAGCAACGCTTTGGCGAACTTCATGCCTTACTATCTCACTGAGCATAAAGATTTTGCGGTGGCCCTCATTAAGAAGTGCGCCCAAGCCAAAGAAGCTCGCGAGGCTGCCCGCAAAGCTCGTGAGGCCGCTAGGGGAACCAAGAAGAAAGTTGCTGAGATGATAATCAGCGACAAACTCGCCAGCGCTCAGAGCAAAGACTATAAGAACAACGAGCTCTTCATCGTCGAGGGTGATTCCGCAGGCGGAACCGCTAAGAAAGGCCGTGACAGAAGCCACCAGGCCATCCTTCCATTGCGTGGTAAGCCTTTGAACACCCATAACGTTTCCAACCAGGAAATCATCGATAACCTCGAATTCTCTACCCTCATCCAGACAATTGGCGCTGGCTTTGGGGACGAATTCAACCCAGATGCGAGCCACTATGGCAAGATCATCATCATGACCGATGCCGATACCGACGGCGCTCACATCCAAATACTTTTGCTTACCTTCTTCTATAACTACATGAAGCCTCTCATCGACCGCGGAATGGTCTATATTGCCCAGCCGCCTCTCTATCGTGTTTATAAGAAGAGTGATACTAAGAAACACATTTTCTGTTGGAGCGACGAAGAGCTTGAGAAAGCAAAACAGAAGATTGGTGCCGGATATGGCATCAACAGATATAAAGGTCTCGGTGAAATGAACGAAGACGAGCTCGCTTTAACCACAATGAATAAGGCGACTCGTATGCTTTGCCGAGTCATGATCGATGATTCTCTTGTTACCGAGAAACGAATCGAAACCCTTATGGGCAAAGACAGCGCCCCACGCTGGGCTTGGATTCAAGAGAACGTCACGTTCAACGAAAAAGACGAGTTTATTAAAGAAGTGAAGAACTAACCATGGCCAAGAAGAAGATTGAAGAACCAGTAATCCAAGAAAACATTATTTTTGGCCCGCTTGACGAGTTGATGGGCGCTAAATTTGCTATTTACGCCAAAGACGTCATCCAAGACCGTGCCATCCCTGATGCAAGAGACGGCTTAAAGCCAGTCCAGCGCAGGATCGTTTTCGATATGTGGAACACCGGCAACACCATCGACAAGCCAACAAAGAAGTGTGCTCGTATCGTTGGTGACGTTTTAGGTAAATATCACCCACACGGCGATTCCTCTGTCTACGAAGCCTTAGTCCACATGTCTCAGGACTGGAACGTCCGTTATCCTTTGATCGATTTCCAAGGCAACAACGGTTCCATGGACGGCGATAGCCCAGCTGCTTATCGTTACACCGAAGCCAGATTAAGCGCCATTTCAAATGAATTAGTGGCCGACATCGATAAAGAAACGGTGGACATGGAGCTTACTTTCGATGACACCTTATTCGAACCAACAGTTCTCCCTGCCCAGTTCCCGAACCTTCTTGCTAATGGATCTGAGGGTATTGCTGTCGGTATTTCAACTTCGATTCCTCCTCACAACCTCCGTGAGCTAACGTCCGCAATCGTTTACAGAATCAAACACCCAGAGTGCATCGTAGACGACCTCATGAAGTTTGTGCCTGGCCCAGATTTCCCAACTGGCGGCATCATTTTCAAATCAGCCAGCTTAGAGGATATCTATAGAAAAGGTCGCGGTAAAGTCGTCGTCAGCGGCAAAGCCGACATCGTTACTGATGGCAAAGGCGGAAGCCAGATCATCATTTCAGAGATTCCATTCCACGTTAATAAATCGGTCTTAGTCAAAGCCATCGATAAGATCTGCCACGACAAGACAATCCCTGGCATCCTCGAAGTTCGTGACGAGAGCGACAAGGAAGGCCTTAGAATTTCAATCGACCTTAAGAACGATTGCAAACCTGAAGCTGTCTTGGCCTATCTCATGAACAAGACTCAGCTCAAGACATCCTTCAGCGCCCAAGTAGTGGCCATCGTCGATGACAAACCGAAGACCTTGGATCTTCTTTCCTATTGCGATTGCTACATCCAGCATCAGCTCGACGTCATCACCAGAAAGAGCCATTTCCTTTTAAACAAGTACACATTCCGTTTACAGATTGTCGAAGGCCTTATCAAAGCCATCAGCATCCTCGACAAAGTAGTTGAGGTCATCAAAGGCAGCCACGACAAAGCGGATTCAAAAGAAAACATCCAAAGAGAGTTCGGCTTCACAGAGCCTCAGGCCGAAGCCATCGTCATGATGCCTCTCTATAAGCTTTCCCATACCGACATTAAGGTTCTCCAAGATGAGAACATCAAACTCAATGAGGATATCGCTTACTTGAATGGCTTATTGAGCGACCAAAGCAAACGTGAAGACGTCATCATCGAGAATCTTAAGACCATTTCTAAGAAATACTCCGGAGAGCGTCTTACTGAAATCCAAGAAGAAGAAACTGCAACAACTCTCAACAAGCGCGACCTTATCGCCAAAGAAACGGTCAAGCTCGTTGTTACCAGAGACGGTTATATCAAACGTTCATCCCTCAAATCCTGGAAAGGATCCGGTGGACAAAACGGCGCCAAAGCTGGCATTAAGACCGGTGACTCCTTTGTCTTTGATGGCGAATGTGAAACAACCGACTTCATTCTCGTCTTCACAGAGCAGGGCAATTACCTTTACATCCCTGTCAACGAAGTCAAAGAGGCCAAGTGGAACGACGAAGGATACCACGTCAACAATCTTGTCAGCCTCGCTTCAAACGACCATCTCGTCGCGGCCTTTGCCGTCCGTCACTTCAGGCACGATCTCTTCATAATCCTTCTCTCAAGGAACGGTTCAATCAAGAGAATCCGTCTTGATTCCTTCCCGGTTATCAGACGCAGCAAACCAATCCCAGCAATCAGGCTTGAGAAGGGCGATTCGCTCGTCGGCGTCACTTATTCGACCGGCGACAGCAACCTCTTCATCACCAGTGAAGATGGCCGCGCTGCCTTCTACAACGAGAACGAGATCTTCATCAGCAATCCAAAGAGCCGTGGCATGAAAGCCGGTTCCTTTG
>CADBDO010000017.1 GCA_902793515.1 uncultured Erysipelotrichaceae bacterium
AATACGACTATTCCAAAAACCTTGAGGATTAGGGATGAACATCAAGAAGCCTAACTATTACAACATCAGCCTTGAGGAGATCAAAAACCTCCATGGCGAGAGGAAACCAAGGCTTCTTCTTCATGGCTGCTGCGGACCTTGCTCTTGCTGGCCTCTCCTTTTCCTTTGCCCTCATTTCGATGTGACCATCATGTTCAATAACAGCAACATCTATCCTGAGGCGGAATATAACAAAAGACTCGATGAGCTGAAAAGACTCCTTGAGTATGTCAAAAGGGATTTCGGGTTTGATGTTGGACTTGTTGTCACCCCGTATGACAATGACGAATTCGATAAAGACCTCGCTCCATACAAGGATGAAAAAGAAGGTGGCCGCCGCTGCATGATCTGCTACCGAAAGAGAATGGGAGAAGCCTATGACTATGCCGAAGAGAATGGCTTTGATTATTTCACCACGGTCATGACCATCTCAAGACAGAAGAACTCCCTCATCCTCAATTCCATCGGCAAAGAATTAGAAGCCAAACATTCCAAAACCAAGTACTTCTATAGCGACTTCAAGAAGGACGACGGAATCGAAAAAGGCAAAGCCCTTAGAGACAAATACGGCTTATACCAACCTGCTGTGGGTGCAAATATACCTACGAAGAAGGCGAGCGCCGTAAGCGCGAAAAGGGTTTATAAAAAACAAAAATCTACAGCAAAACCTCATTAAAATGAAAAAAGACCGGCTATTTGTCGGTCTTTTTCTTTTTGAAGATACTGAATACGTTTTTCTTTGGTTTCTTCTCTTTCTTAGGTCCGTATGAGGCGGCGACTTCTTCTTTCGCGGCTTTGTAATAGGTGAAAGCGGAGAAGAGGTTGTCCTTTAGTGTCTTTCTCGTTTGCTCGTCGTACTTCATCCACCCTTTGATAAGAGCGATTCCTAAATCAAGCTTGCCTAAGGCCATGACCTCATAGATGGTCTTTCTGTCTTTGGCCTGAAGGATATCGAAGAGGCACTCAGTCATGAGGACTAAGTCTTTCTTGCTAAGAGAGGAAAGCCAGTTGGTGAACATGGTCTGCTTGGTCTTTGAGGCGTTTGAATTCCTCTCAAGCTCAATGAGTTCGCCAGTCTCATCATCAAGATCCCACTTGAAGATGCTGTGCTGGAAGAATGAGGCTTTCTCATTCGCGGATATAACTTTGTATGAGGAGACTTGGTTGAGAAGAAGTCCGATGAGGGATTCTCCTGGAATGACCTTATGGATTCTTGGGGTGAGTCTCTCAAGGGCTCTTTTGCTGAAGACCTTTGGATCTTGGAATCCAGGGCCATCATGGCAATAACAGCCTTTGAAGCGCGCGTAATATCTCCACTTCATCATGAGGGTGGCGTACATCGCGAGGTTGCCGCCTTTGCTATGGCCGATGATGGTGAATGGGAAAAGACGATGTTTGACGATCTTAGTGACATAATCCTTCGCAAGTTTCTGGGAAGGAATCTCTTTCATGGTCGCGAGGTTGCAGTCCTCTTTCCATCCGACAAGGCTTCCATCCGTGCCACGGAAGACGATATATCTCATCGGTCCTTTGCCAATGAAGGTCATCGCCATGTATTGGATGCAATCATCAACGCTGAAATGGGATTCGATGTGCCCGATCTTCAAAGTGGAGAAGCGGGGGCACTCCAAAACCTTGAGCCAGAACTGGTTATACATGGCCGGATCGCTTGTGCCATGGGCCAAAAGGGTTTTGTCGGAGAGGTCAGCGAATTTTTTGAGTTCGACGTACTCGTCTCCGCACGATAAAGCGGAGAATCCATATTCGAACTTGAGGTAACTCAACTGGGAAAAGACGAGGCTATCTGATTCGGAGAAAGGCTTCTCCTCAAAGCTATAGCCACCGAACTTGTTCAAATATCCAAAGATGTCCATCGGGTTACCTCCAAACGACCCCCTAATTATTGCTTAAAAAAGGTATTCGCGGTTAAAGAAATCTCAAAAAAGGACAAAAGTGAAGGGTGTCAAAAATCGTTTTTCGGCATATAAAATTATGCAAATTTATGCACAATGCACAAAGAAATGGTCAAATATAGGCCTTTTCGACACTTTTTTGGTGAACTCTTGACGATTTTTGCAAAAGTGCCATAACCATCGAAAATATTTTTCATTTTTTTGTTGACTCGCCCTCGTACGCGGGAATATACTCATACACGCTGACGCCAGCGATGAAGTGCGATGTTGCTGACACGCCGAATGCCGTTGTTAAGGCGCTCGACTTAGTCAGGGAACTCGCATGGAGCTAGCAAAGCAAGCCTGAAGAAATAAGGAGGAAAATTCATGGCGAAACAGCAAGTACTGCGCATTCGTTTGCAGGCTTACGATCACAAGATTCTCGACGTCGCCGTCCAGAAGATCGTAGAAATAGCGAATCACTTCAATGTGAAAATCGTCGGTCCTGTCCCGCTCCCAACCGAGAAGCAGGTCTACACGATTCTCCGTGCTACCTTCAAGTACAAGGATAGCCGCGAGCAGTTCGAAATCAGAACTCACAAGAGATTAATCGACGTCGTCGGTCCAAACAAAGAGACCATCGATGCCATCAGGAAGCTTGATCTTCCAAACGGCGTCGACATCGATGTCACAGCGAAATAAGGAGGACTGAAGAATGAAATCCATCATCGGAAGAAAAATGGGCATGACTGAAGTCTTCGCCGCTGACGGAACTATGTATCCAGTTACCGTCATCGAAGTCCTTCCAAACGTCATCGTTGGTAAGAAGACCATCGAGAAAGATGGTTACGAAGCCCTCAAAGTTGGCTACGAAGATATCGCCGAACGCCGCCTCAACAAACCTGAGCTTGGCGTCTACAAGAAAGCCGGCGTCGCTGCCAAAGCTCACCTCTTCGAATTAAAGGGTGAGGAAATCTACGGAAAGAACGTTGGTGAGAACCTCACCGCCGATCTCTTCCAGGCTGGTGAAGTCGTTGACATCATCGGCACATCCAAAGGTCACGGTTACAGTGGTGTCATCAAACACTACGGTGCCCACATCGGTCCAAAGGGTCATGGTTCTGGCTATCACCGTCAGATCGGTTCCCTTGCTAACAACGGCCGTGACAACAACCGCGTCATTCCAGGCAAGAGAATGAGCGGACACTGGGGTGATGAACAGACCACCCTTCTCAACGTCACCGTCATCGAGACCAGCGCTGAGAAGAATTACATCCTTGTTAAGGGTGGCATCCCAGGAGCCAAGAAAGGTCTCGTCATGATCAGAAGCGCGATCCTCAAGCAGTTCTCTAAGCCAGAGGTCAAGCCACTCGTTGATCATACGAAGAAAGGAGAATAACAATGGCGGAAAAGAAAATCAGTTTGCCAGTCGTTAATCTCGCCGGCGAAAAAGTCGGAGACGTCAAACTCAGCGCCGAGGTATTCGGCATCACCGAGAAAAACGAACAAGCCATCCATGACGCCGTCGTCGCTCAGAGCGCCAACGCCCGTCAGGCCACTGCCAAAACCAAGAAGAGACACGAAGTCTCCGGTGGCGGCAAGAAGCCATATCGTCAAAAAGGTACCGGACGCGC
Organism: uncultured Erysipelotrichaceae bacterium; assembly: GCA_902793515.1. Lineage (GTDB taxonomy): Bacteria > Bacillota_I > Bacilli_A > RFN20 > CAG-826 > UBA4951. Next base: position 3,566 of record CADBDO010000017.1, read on the forward strand.
CCGTGCGGGTAGCAGCCGCTCCCCAATCTGGGTTGGCGGTGGAACCGTCTTCGGACCAGATGGCAATCAGAACTACACCGTTTCTCAGAACAAGAAGGCTCACGCCCTTGCTATGAAGACCGTCCTCTCCCAGAAGGCTGCCAAAGGCCTCCTCGTCGTGGACAGCCTCAAACTCGCCAAGATCAGCACCAAAGCCATGGCCGAATCACTCAAGGCCGTCAAGGCTGAAGGCAAAGTTCTCTTGGTCGGAAGCGATGAGAAACTCGTCAAGAGCGCCACGAACATCGAAGCCCTCGAGGTCCGCGCCCTTAACAACATCAGCGTCTACGACATCCTTAACGCCAACACCATGGTGATCAGCGAAGAAGATGTCAAAGCGCTCGAAGGAGGACTTAAATAATGGCCGAAGAAAAGAAAGTCGCCGCCGAAAAGAAGACGGCTACCAAGAAAGCTCCTGCTAAGAAGGCTGCTCCTAAGAAAGAAGCCGCCCCAAAGGCTGAGGCCCCAAAAGCCGAGGCTAAGAAGGAAGCCCCAAAAGCTGCTAAGAAACCTATCGCTCTTCCAAATGAGCACGATTACAAAGTCATCTTGGAACCAGTCATCACCGAAAAGAGTATGGCTCTTCTCCAGAATGAGAACAAAGTGACCGTCAAGGTTGCTGATTGGAGCAACAAAGATGAGATCAAACTCAGCTTCCAGAGGCTCTATCAGGTCAAAGTCGTTGATATCAAGATCGTCAACGTCAACGCCAAGGAGAAATCCCGCGGCGGACGTTACAAAGGCTTCATCGGCGGCTACAAGAAAGCGATCGTCACCATCGCCGAAGGCGAGGCTGTCGACCTCTTCAAAGAGTAGGAAACACCCTTAAGACTTAATCCTTATATATAAATAAGAAAAATCTTAAAAAGAAAACCACTATAGGAGAAAAGAAATGGCAATCAAAGTTTACAAGCCTTATACCAAGAGCCGTCGCGCCATGCAGACCCTCTCGTATGAGGAAATCACCAAAGCCACTCCTGAAAAATCCCTTCTTCTCACCAAGAAACACACTGGTGGCAGAAACAATCAAGGAGTGATCACCTGCCGTCACCACGGCGGTGGCAACAAGAACCGTTACAGAATCGTCGATTTCCGTCGTAACAAAGACGAAATCCCAGGAACTGTCTCGGCGATCGAATACGATCCAAACCGTACCGCCTTCCTCGCCCTCATCACCTATGCTGATGGCGAAAAGCGTTACATCATCAGACCAAAGGACCTCAACGTCGGTGACAAGATCATCAGCGGCGAGGCCACCGATATCAAAAACGGCAACAACTTAGCTCTTAAGAACATCCCAGAAGGTACCTTCATCCACAACATCGAGCTTAAGCCAGGCAAAGGCGGACAAATGTGCCGCGCTGCCGGTTCCATGGCTCAGGTCCTTGGCGTCGATGGCAAATACACCATCCTTCGCCTTGCCTCTGGTGAAGTCAGAAAAGTCTTAAGCGTCTGCCGCGCTACAATCGGCATCGTCGGCAATGACGACTGGAACCTTGTCAACATCGGTAAGGCCGGTCGCAACCGCAACATGGGTATCCGTCCAACCGTCCGTGGTTCCGCGATGAACCCATGTGACCACCCTCACGGTGGTGGTGAAGGTAAGTGTCCTGTCGGACGCGATGCCCCACGCACCCCATGGGGAAAGAAAGCTATGGGCGTCAAGACCCGTCGCATCAAGAAAAACAGCACCCGCCTCATCATGAGACGTCGTAATGGTTAAGGAAAGGAGATCGAACACATGTCACGTTCTAGCAAAAAAGGCCCGTTCGTAGATGCTTACCTTCTCAAGAAGGTCGAGGATCTCGATAAAGCCGGTAAAAAAGAAGTCATCAAGACCTGGTCGAGACGTTCGACCATCTATCCTGCCTTCGTCGAGCACACCTTCGCCGTCTATAACGGCAAAGAGCACATCACCGTCTTCGTCACTGAGGACATGGTTGGCCACAAGCTCGGCGAATTCGCCCCAACTAGAAGATTCGAAGGCCATCACGGCAACAACGCCGGTGATCAGGCCAGCGGTAAGTAAGGAGTAAGCAACTATGGCAGAAACCAAAAAGAAAGCTACTGCGGAAGTCAAAGAAGAAGCCAAGGCTGAGAAGAAACCAGCCGCCAAGAAGGCTCCTGCTAAGAAAGCCGCAGCCCCAAAGAAAGAAGCTGCTCCAGAAGCCGCTCCAAAGGCTGAAGAGAAGAAACCAGCCAAGAAGAAGGCTGAGGTCAAGGCCGAGCCAGTCAAGGCTAAGGTCACTGAGGCCCACGCCGTCGCCCGTGACGTCCGCGTCACCCCACGTAAGGTCCGTCTCGTTATGGATCTCGTCCGTGGCAAGAGCGTCAATGAGGCCCTTGAGCTCCTCTTCCACGTCAACAAAGCTGCTAGCGACCCAGTCGCCAAGCTCATCAAGAGCGCAGCCGCCAATGCCACCAACAACTTCGGCATGGCCGGTGACAAACTCTATGTCGCCGAGATCCAGGCCAGCGATGGTGTCAGAATGAAACGTTTCGAACCACGCGGTAAGGGCGCAAGCTCCCCAATCATCAAGCGCACAAGCTTCATGAGAGTCACCGTGAAAGAAAGGTAAGGAGGAATATCAATGGGTCAGAAAGTTAACGCCGTCGGTCTTAGAATTGGTATCAACCGCGGCTGGGAAGCCAATTGGTATGCTTCCAAAAAAGACTACGCAACATTCCTTGGTGAAGATATCGCCATCAGAAACTTCTTAGAGCCAAAACTCAAGGAAGCCCTTCTCAGCCATATCGACATCGCGCGTGTCAAAACCGATTCCGAATACAAAGTCACCGTCTCCCTCTACGTCGCCCGTCCAGGCGTCGTCATGGGACAAGATGGTGCCAACACCAAACTTCTCAACGATGGTCTTAAGAAGATCGTCAAGAGTGGCAACCCACATCTTGAAGTCGTTGAGGTCAAAAACCCAGACGTCGATGCTACCCTCATCGGCAAATGGATCGCTTCTGAGCTCGAGAACCGTCAGTCCTTCCGTAGCACCCAGAAGAAAGCCATCCAGCGTATGAGAAAAGCTGGCGCTTCCGGTTGCAGAACCCAGTGCCAGGGACGTCTTGGTGGAGCTGAAATCGCTCGTCGCGAAGGTTACAAAGAGGGCGTTGTCCCACTTGAGACCCTCCGTGCGGATATCGACTTCGCCGCCGTCAGCGCCGCTACCGCCTATGGCAGAATCGGCGTGAAGGTCTGGTGCTGCAGAGGCACCAACAAGGTTGGAATCGCCGCCGCTGAAGAGAAGAAAGCTCCAAAAGCAGAAGGAGGAAACAGAAATGCTCCAGCCAAGTAGAACTAAATACCGCCGCCCACATGGCCTCAGCTATGAGGGTGTCGCCACCAAAGGCAACACGGTCGCCTTCGGTGAATATGGCTTAGCCGCGTTGGAAGGAACCTACATCACCGACCACCAAATCGAAGCCGCCCGTATCGTCTTATCACGTTACACCGACCGTTCTGGCAAGGTCTGGATCAGAATCTTCCCACACCTCGCCTTCACCAAGAAGCCAGCCGAAGTCCGTATGGGTTCCGGTAAAGGTTCACCAGAAGGATGGGTCGCCGTCGTCAAGAAGAACAGAGTCATGTTCGAGATTGGCGGTGTCTCTGAAGAAGTCGCCATGAAGGCCCTTCGTCAGGCTTCCTTCAAACTTCCGATCAACTGCAAGATCGTTAAGAAAGGAGAATAAGCATGGATATCAAAGAATTCCGCGAGTTATCTCCAAAAGAGTTAGACGAGAAGCTTGCTAGCCTCCGTCAGAAACTCTTCGAGCTCTCCCGCCAAAGAGCGGTGGGACAGATCGAACACCCAGACGAGATCCACTATGTCCGCAAGGATATCGCCAAAGCCGAAACCGTGAAGCGTGAGAGAGCCCTCCACCTTCATGAAGGCAAATAAGAAAGGAGACCAGTACCATGGAAGAAAGAAATAGAAGAACTTCTCTTCAAGGGGTTGTGACCGGAACCAAGATGGCCAAAACCATCATCGTCACCGTCAGCACCAAGCGTAATGATCCCCTTTACCAGAAGAGAGTCGGATACTCCAAGAAGTATTACGCTCACGACGAGAATGAACAGGCCAAGCTCGGTGACGAAGTCACCATCATGGCTTGCCGCCCACTCTCCCGTCTTAAGAGATGGAGACTTGTCTCCATTGATAAAGCCGCTTTAGCCGGTGAGTCAGTCGAAGCCATCGAAGCCGCCCTCGAGAAGAAGGAAGGTTCCGATGAGATCGTCGCTGCCCCAGCCGAGGAAGCGAAGGCTGAATAAGGAGGAAACGGATAATGGTCCAGAATGAATCGAATCTCGTGGTCGCCGATAACAGCGGTGCCCGCATCGTCCGCATCTTCCGTCAGCTCGGCGGAGCCCGTATGAAGGTCTCCTCCATCGGCGACATCGTCCTCTGCGCCGTCAAGGACGCTGCCCCAAATGGAAAGGTCAAGAAGGGTCAAGTCGTCAAAGGCGTCATCGTCCGCACCAAGAGACAGGTCATCCGCAAAGATGGCTCCTCCATTGGCTTCGATGATAATGCCGTGGTCATCGTCGATGATGATCATAACCCACTCGGCACCCGTGTCTTCGGACCGGTCGCCCGTGAGCTTCGTGAAAAGGGATTCATGAAAATCATCTCCCTTGCCAGCGAGGTCTTGTAAGGAGAAGAGATATGAACATCAAAAAAGGTGATAAAGTCATCGTTCTCTCCGGTGATGACAAAGGCAAGCAGGGCACCGTTCAAAAGGTTTACCCAAAGCTTAACAAAGTCGTCGTCGAAGGCGTGAACGTCCACAAGAAACACAAGAAGCCAACCCAGAACGTCCAAGAAGGCTCCATCCTCGACATCTATGTCCCACTCGATGCCTCCAAGGTCGCTCTCATTGACCCAAAGACAAAGAAAGCCACCCGTGTCCATATGACAATGGAAAACGGCAAGAAGGTTCGCACCGCCAAGAGCGGAGCCAACCTCGATAAGTAAGGAAGGAGGACAAAACAATGGCAGAAGAAGAAAAGAAAGCTACCGCTAAGAAAACTACTACCGCTAAGAAAGCCTCCGCTCCTAAAGCTGCTCCAAAGGCCGAAGCTCCAAAAGCAGAAGCCCCAAAGGCCGAGGCCCCAAAAGCCAGCAAGAAACCAGCCGCTCCAGCCAAGGAGCTCAACCGTGTTCTTGCCAAATATAAGAACGAAGTTGTTCCAGCCCTCATCAAAGAGTTCGGATACACCTCCATCATGCAAGCCCCACGCTTCGAGAAGATCGTCATCAACATCGGTGTTGGCGATGCCACCTCTAATGGTAAGGCCCTCGAAGACAGCGTCGCTGAATTGACCGCTATCGCTGGCCAGAAGCCAGTCATCACCAAAGCCAGAAAGTCCATCGCGAACTTCAAGCTCCGTGAAGAGAATGTACGAGTTCTACGATAAGCTCGTCTCCATCGCCCTCCCACGTGTCCGTGACTTCCGTGGCGTCTCCAAAAACGCTTTCGACGGTCATGGTAACTACACCTTGGGCATTCGTGAGCAGCTCATCTTCCCTGAGATCGACTACGATAAGATCGCTAAGATCCGTGGTATGGACATCGTCATTGTCACAACCGCTCAAAGCGATGCCGAAGCCTTCAAGCTTCTTGAACTCCTCGGCATGCCATTCAAACGTTAAGGAGAACGAATATGGCCAAAACTAGTTTAATCGTCAGAGCGAGCCGCCCACAGAAGTTCAGCACCCGCAACTACACCCGTTGCCAGCGCTGCGGCCGCCCACATGGTGTCCTCCGTAAATTCGGACTTTGCCGTATCTGCCTCAGGGAAATGGCCTACAAAGGCGAAATCCCAGGCATGAAGAAGGCTTCATGGTAATAAGGAAAGGAGATAAACAATGATTGCAGATCCAATTGCCGATATGCTCACTCGCATCAGAAACGCCAACGCGCTTCGTTACGAGTCCGTCTCCATGCCTTATTCCAAGGTCAAGGGAGAAATCGCCCGCATCCTTCTTGCCGAAGGTTACATCAGTTCCTTCGTCGCCGAGGGTGAAGGCGCGAGCAAAACTCTCACATTAACCCTTAAGTATGGCGCGAACGGCGAACGCGTTATCACTAATCTCAAGAGAATTAGTAAGCCAGGTCTTCGCGTGACCGTGGAATGCGAAAAGCTTCCAAAGGTCCTCAAAGGTCTTGGCATCGCCATCATCAGCACCAGCAAAGGAATCCTCACCGACGCTGAAGCTCGCAAAGAGCACGTCGGCGGCGAAATTCTCTGCTACGTCTGGTAATTAGAGGAGAAGAAAGTACATTTATGTCACGTATTGGATTAAAACCCATCTCTCTTCCTGAGGGCGTCACCTACGAAATCAAAGATGGCGCTGTCTCCGTTAAAGGTCCAAAGGGCGAAGTAAGCGTCAAGCTCTTAGCTGGCGTCAGCGTCCATGAGGAAGGCGGAGCCTTGCACTGCGTTCTCGAAGATACCGAGAGCAGACAAGCCCATAAAAATCACGGTACCTTCGCGGCCAACCTTCACAATGCCGCCAAGGGCGTGAGCGAAGGCTGGAAGAAAGAACTCGAAATCAACGGAACCGGTTACCGCGCTTCCATCAAAAACGGCGCTGTCAGCATGTTCCTCGGCTACTCTCACGAAATCCGTGTCGAGCCAGTCGGAAAGTTCACCAAGATCACCTGCCCAGATGACACCCACGTCGTCGTCGAAGGCTGCGACAAGCACGATGTTGGACAGACCGCTGCCCTCATCTATGATTCACACCGTCCAGACGTCTACGGTCAGAAAGGCGTCCACTACAAAGGCCAGCACCTCATCAAGAAAATCGGTAAGCGTGCCGCTGCCACCGGTGCTAAGAAATAAGGAGGAGAGAACATATGATTCAGAAAGAGTCCCGTTCGGCGGTCAGAGCCCGTCGTCACCTCAGAGTCAGAGCGAAGATCTCCGGCACCGCGGAATGCCCACGTCTTGTGGTCTTCCGTTCCAACAAACACATCGAAGCCCAGCTCATCGACGATACCAAAGGTATGACCTTGGCTTGCACTTCGAGTGTCCAACTCAAGCTTGCAAACGGCTCCAACTGCGAAGCCGCTGCCAAAGTTGGTGAAGCTATCGCCAATAAAGCCAAAGATAAAGGCATCTCCAAGGTCGTCTTCGACCGTGGTGGTTACCAATATCATGGGCGTATTGCCGCCCTCGCCGAAGCCGCACGTAAAGCCGGCCTCGTGTTCTAAGGAGAAAAACTATGGCTGAAGAAAATAAAGAAGTTGTGGCTCAAGAAGCCGCTAACAATGCTCCAGAGGCGAAGCGTAATCCTACTGGCAACCCAGAACGCGAACCAAACGGTTCCCGCGCTGGCGACCGTCCAGGCTCCCGTAAGTTCGGCGACCATCGTGGCCGTCCAGGCGAGAGACGCGGTGGCCGTGGCGGATTCCGTCGCGAAGAAGATGACTTCAATGACCGTGTCGTTGACATCAACAAGGTCACCAAGGTCGTCATGGGTGGCAAACATATGCGTTTCGATGCCCTCGTCGTCGTCGGCGATGGCAAAGGCCACTATGGATTTGCCATGAGAAAATCCGGTGAAGTCCCGGATGCCATCAAGAAATCCTTAACCGCTGCTAAGAAGAACCTCAAGAGCGTCCACCTTGTCAAAGGCACCATCGCTCACGAAGTCGAAGGCAGCTGGACCTCCACCAAAGTCATCCTCAAACCAGCTCCAGCTGGCACAGGTATCGTCGCTGGTGGCGCCGTCCGCGCCGTCCTTGAGCTCACCGGCATCAAGAACGTCGTTTCCAAAGTCTATGGCTCCCGTACCGCCCTCAACGTGGTCCGTGCCACTGACGCCGCTCTCCAGTCCCTTAAGAGCTATGACAAGATCATGGTCCTCCGTGGTTTAAAGACCGAAGAGGAAATCAAAGCCATGCATCCAGCCCCAGCCCCAAAGGCCGAGAGAACCGAAAGAGCTCCACGTAACTTCGAGAAGCGTGCCCCACGCGCTCACGAAGCCAAAGAGCCAAAAGGAGATAAATAATGGCTGAGAATCTTCATACTATCGTGGTGGTCGAAGGCTCCCGCAAAGAGCACTTCCGCAAAGGTCAGGGCTTAGGCTCTGGCAATGGCAAGACCGCCGGCCGTGGCCAGAAAGGCCAAGGCGCTCATGCCCATACCAAGAAGAACGGCTTCGAAGGCGGTCAGATGCCTTTAGCTCGCCGTATTCCAAAGTATGGTTTCAACAACAACATCAAAGTCATCAAGGCTGTCGTCAACCTCGATGATCTCAACGCCTTTGAAGAGGGTGCTACCGTCGATGGAAAAGCCCTCGTTGAAAAAGGCTTAGTGAAGAGCCTCGCCAATGGTGTTAAAATCCTTGGTACTGGTGCTTTAACCAAAAAACTCACTGTCAAAGCGAGCGCCTTCTCCGCGAAGGCCAAAGCTGCCATTGAGGAAAAGGGTGGCATTGCCGAGGTTATTAAGTAATGAAAAAGTTCGTCTCGATCTTCAAAAATAAAGAGATTGTCAATCGTATTTTCTTTTCGATCATGATCCTCTTCGTCGTCAGGATCGGGGCGGCCATTACGGTACCGGGGGTCACTCTCAACCAGAATCTCGATGACCTCATGAAGTCGGGCAACTCGCTCGCCATCATGGACTTATTAGGAGGTGGAGCTCTCTCCAACTTCTCGGTCTTCGCCCTCGGTGTCTCGCCATACATCACGGCTCAGATTATCATTCAGCTTCTCTCCAAGGACGTCTTGCCAGCGCTTACTGAACTCAGCAAGCAAGGTGAGTACGGCCGTAAGAAGAGCGAGATGGCCACGCGTTATCTCACCCTCTTACTTGGCGCGGTACAAGGCTATGGCATCATCCGTACCATGGAGAACAGCGACTTCATCACCTTGAATCTCGCGAGCAATTTCTGGACTTACGCTTATATCGTAACCGTCATCCTCGCGGGTGCTATGCTTACCATGTGGCTTGGTGACCAAATCACCGAGAAAGGTCTTGGAAACGGTATTTCCATGATCATCTTCGCCGGCTGCGTCAGATCGCTCCCGACCCAGATCTCAACCGCTTGGAAGAAATGGATCACGGACACCGTGACCCGCTCCTCCAGCGAAATGATCAAAGGTGCCTTCCAATTCGCCCTTTACATCCTCGCGATGGTCCTTATCATCGGGTTCGTTGTCTTCATCGAACTCTCGAAGAGAAAGATCCCAGTACAGCATGCAGGTAAAGGTGGTGGTTCCGCCGCTATGGCGCGCGCCTCCTTCTTGCCGATCAAGATCAATAGCGCTGGTGTCATCCCTGTCATCTTCGCTAGCTCCATCCTAAGCGCTCCGGCGATCATCGCCAGCTTCATCTCAAAAGAAGCGGCCTCCGCTGAGTGGCTTCTCATCTTCAACTACAACAAAACTTTCTCCATGCCGTGGTTCGACGGAACCCACTGGGAGATGAACTGGGGCTTATTCATCTACTTAGCCCTCATCATCGCCTTCTGCTTCTTCTATGCGGAGATGCAGATCGATCCAGAGAACCTTGCGGATAACTTCCAGAAGAACGGCTCCTACATCCCAGGCATCCGCCCAGGAAAGGAAACCGAGAGATATGTCAGGAAAGTCCTTAATAGGGTCACCTTCTTAGGCGCTATATCGCTTTCCCTCATCGCTGCCCTTCCGATCATCCTCGTTTGGGCTAATGTCTTCGATGGCGATAACTCCCTTGCCCTTGGCGGCACCGGTCTCATCATCATCGTCGGCGTTGCTCTTGAAATCAACGCGCAGATCGATGGCCTTCTCGCTGGTAAGTCATTTGACAAAGTGAAAGGAATCCAACAATAAGATGCTCAATATCGTTCTGATGGGCCCGCCAGGCGCGGGCAAAGGCACGCATGCCCTTTGGATCGCCAAAGATTATGGCCTTCCCCATATCTCCACGGGCGACATGTTCCGTGAGGCTATGGCCAGTGGCAGCGAGCTAGGAAACCAAATAAAGGCTATCGTCAACAGCGGTGGACTCGTCTCCGACGATCTCACCTGCGCCTTAGTCAAAGAGAGGCTCTCCCGCATTGACTGCGAGAATGGCTATCTCTTAGATGGCTTCCCACGCACCATCGCGCAAGCCGAGGCCCTCAAAACGTTTGGGAAAGAGATCAACCGTGAGGTCAACACCGTCATGAACATCTCTTGCCCAGATGAGCTTCTCATAGAAAGAATCGCCGGACGTCGGGTCTGCCCAAAGTGCGGCGCTTCATATAACGTCACATTCATGCCTCCTAAAAAAGCAGAAGGCATCTGCGACGAATGCGGAACACCGATCGTGCAACGCAAAGACGACAATGCGGAAAGCTTCAAAGTCCGCCTTGCCAATTACTACAAGAGCACAGCCCCTCTTATGGAATTCTATAAGGGTGAGGGCTTACTCGCTGACTTCGATGGCAGCATCGGAGCAGGAGACCTTAAGAAAGCGCTTGTTGCCTTCCTTGAGGCCCATAAATGAGCATCATCATCAAATCCCCTCGTGAGATTGAGCTGATGAGGAAGGCTGGAGCCCTTACGGCAAAAGTCTTCGAGACCGTCGGACCCCTCGTCCAACCTGGCGTCACCACCAAGTACCTCGCAAAGATGGCAAAGAAAGTCATCGAGGATGCTGGCGGAATCTGCGTCGAGGAAGGATATGGGGGATTCCCTGGCGAGATCTGCACATCAGTCAATAACGTCTTGGTCCATGGCGTCCCTTCCGAAACGAAGGTGCTCAAGGACGGGGATATTGTCTCTCTTGATGTCGTCTCCCTTCTTAACGGCTATATGGGAGACGCTTGCCGCACTTACCCAGTAGGAATATGCGGCAAAGAGACGCTTCGCCTCATCGAAGTCACTGAGAAGTGCTTCTGGAATGGCGTGAGCCTCATCAAAGAGGGCGTGCACCTAGGAGATATCCAAGAGGCTATTCAAAAGACCGCTGAGAGTAACGGATACTCAGTCGTCAGAGAGTACACCGGACATGGAATAGGTCACGAAATGCACGAAGACCCTTTCATCCCTAACTATGGTAAGGCCGGAACAGGCCCGATCCTCAAAGAGGGAATGACCCTTGCCATCGAGCCGATGGTAATGGCTGGAAAACCAGCGATAAGGGTTCTAGGCGATGGTTGGAGCGCTGTCTCAAAAGACGGCAAGCTCAACGCCCATTACGAGAACACCGTCCTTGTTACCAAGGATGGCTATGAAGTATTAACGCTTCATAGTGAGAATTAGGAGGTATCTTCATTTGAGTAAAGAAGATTGCATTGAAGTTGAAGCCACAGTGTTGGAAAACCTTCCAAACACGACCTTCAGAGTCAAACTCGCCAATGGAGCGGTGGTTCTGGCTAGCGTTTCGGGAAAAATCAGAATGCACTACATTCGTATTCTTCCCGGTGATCGAGTCACCGTTCAGTTCTCGCCTTATGATTTAACACGCGGCCGCATCACATTCCGTTATAAGAACTAACGCAACAGACGTTAGGCAAAGCATTAGGAGAAAAACTTATGAAAGTCAGACCATCCGTCAAACCGATCTGCGATAAGTGCAAAATCATCCGCCGTCATGGCGTGGTTATGTGCATCTGCCAAAATCCTAAGCACAAGCAGAGACAAGGTTAATTTCTAGGAGATTAAAAGAATATGGCACGTATCGTAGGGGTGGATATCCCATCCGAGAAACGCGTTGTCATCGCCCTTACCTACATCTATGGTATCGGTGACACAACCGCAGCAAAAATTTGCAAAGACGCCGGCGTCAGCGAGGACATCAGAGTCAAAGACTTAACTGATGAGCAGCTCGTCGCCTTAAGAACCGAAGTCGCCAAGCATCACACCGAAGGCGACCTTCGCCGTGAAGTCGCTATGAACATCAAGCGCCTCACCGAAATCAACTGCTACCGTGGCGTTCGTCACAAGAAAGGTCTTCCAGTCAGAGGTCAGAACACCAAGACCAATGCCCGTACCCGCAAAGGTAAGAGAAAGACCATCGCCAACAAGAAGCAGGCTACCAAGTAATGAAAGGAGGACACGTAAATGGCTGAAATCAAAAAGAAGTCCAAAAAGACTAACGCTCGCAAGAAGAAAGTTAAGCGTACATTCACCAAAGGTGTCGTCCACATTCACGCCACCTTCAACAACACCATCGTCACCGTTACCGACGATCAGGGTAACGTCATCGCCTGGTCCAGCTCCGGTGCTCTTGGATACAAGGGTGCCAAGAAGGCCACCCCATTCGCCTCTCAGCTCGCTTCCGAAGCCGCTGGCAAGAGCGCCTATGATCAGGGCCTCCGTCAGGTCGATGTCGATGTCAAGGGCCCAGGCCCAGGCCGTGAGAGCGCCGTCCGCGCTTTAGCGAACGTTGGCCTCCAGGTCTTATCCATCGTCGACACTACTCCAATCCCTCACAATGGTTGCCGTCCTCCAAAGAGGCCGCGTGGCTAATCCCTTACAAAACTAGTAAGGAAAGACTAATAGGAGGAAATTACATTAATGGCTAACCAAACTAATGACGTCAAAGCGGAAGAAATTCGTCTTCCTAACCCTTTCCAACCATTCGATTTAAAGATCGATGTCAACGATGAGAGTGAGCACTACGCCCGTTTCGTGATCGAACCTCTCGAAAGAGGATTCGGCCTCACCATCGGCAACTCCCTTCGCCGCGTCTTGCTTAGCGCCCTTCCAGGAGCCAGTGTCTTCGCGGTTCAGATCGAAGGCGTCCGTCATGAATTCACCGCCATCCCAGGCGTTGAAGAAGATGTGACCGCCATCATCCTCAACCTCAAGGACCTCGTCCTCAAGGTCGACAGCACCAATAACGAAGTCAAGACCCTTACCGTTGATTTCAAAGGCCCAGGCGTTCTCAAAGCCGGCGACCTTAAGCTCCCAAGCATGGTGAGCGTCATCAACAAAGATCTTGAAATTGCCCACCTCAATAGCGAAGGCCACCTCGAGATGTCCATCTTCGTCGGTCAGGGCCGTGGCTATATCACTAGCGAAGGCAACAAGATCGAGCGCAAGATCGACACCATCGGCGTCATCCCAACCGACAGCAACTATTCGCCTGTCATCAAAGTCGCCTTCAACGTCGAGCCAACCCGTGTTGAGCACGATTCCAAGTTCGACAAATTGACCCTTGAGGTCACCACCAACGGCTCCATCAAACCTCACGAGGCCGTTGCTATGGCCGCCCAGCTTCTTGCGGCCCACTTCGAGAAGTTCACCCATCTTGATGACGCGGTTAAGAACTACCGCCTTGTCAAAGAAGAGGTCAAACCGGAGGAAAACAAATATCAGGGCATGATGATCGAAGAACTCGATCTCAGTGTCAGAAGCAACAACTGCCTTAAGAGAGCGGGCATCAGCACCGTCATGGAACTCACTCAGAAGAGCGAGGATGAGATGATGAAAGTCCGTAACCTTGGCAAGAAGTCGCTCAAAGAAGTCAAAGAGAAGCTCGCCACTTATGGGCTTCACTTCCGTGATTACGTAGGAGAATAACAATGCCAGCACAAGGTAGAAAGAACGTCCACGGCAAAGCCGGTGTTCGCTTCAGAGCCGGTTATACCGCCTCTAAAAACAAATCAATGCTTCGCAACGTCGTGAGCGAGCTCATCGTTCATGGCCAGGTCAAGGTCACCAGCGGAGTCACCAAAGATCTTGTCTCTCTCGCCGAGAAGATGGTCACATTCGCCAAGCAAGGAGATCTTGCTGGCCGTCGTGAAGCCATGAAGGTTATCCGCCATGGCATCGTCGATGCCAATGGTGTCGAAGCCATCGACAAGCTCTTCAAAGAGATCGGACCAAAGTTCAAAGACAGAGATGGTGGCTACACCCGTGTCTACAAACTTGGCGCCCGTCGTGGCGACAACGCCGAAGTCGAACTCGTTCAGTGGGTTGACTAAGCGACAAGCTACATCTAAGCCTCTCTATTTATAGAGGGGCTTTTTGTTTCTGACGATAAAACCCTGCTTGCTTTATGGACATCGAAAAATTGATAATAAAAACGAATTAAAAAAGGAGAATGAACAAATGCTGTTGAGCCTCTTCCTTGTCACTCAAGCCTCTATCCTTTCGTTTTCGTCTCGCGGATTGGCCCTCTTCTATGAGGGTGGGCTCTCTGACAGGACAATGCAGATTATCCAGAATGAAGTGTCCGTTGTAACGGGAAACCAAGATCAAAACAGATCAGAGTCGGAGCCGTTTCGACTCAAATACAGCAAGTTTCGGAATTCGGCTGGTGGATGGACCCGTTGCTCTTACACCCGCTACTGGGAAGAGAAATGGAGTTCCTACAATTGCTATTCCTACGCCATGCAGAGATATGACATCGTGCCGGAATACTATCCTTTCTCCTATGATCTCGGCAATTATCACCAAAGGTGGTATCAGCCTGGTCAGATTTCGTCTGTGTACGATGACGAAGCTTTGTTGACGGCTCAAGGATGGGCTGAGTCCGTTGTGAGTGATTTCGAGATATTGGGATACACGAACGTCTCGGCTTTCCATTTCACCGGCGTTTTGCCTACTCTTGGGACAAACGAAGAACTCATTGCCGTCAGGGTGCCAGAGCCAGTTCCCTACGACTACCATTTCATGAGATACAACAAAGCCGATGGGCATTGGTATCACAAAGTAGGGCGGGGAGATGTTTTGCAATACAGATTCGCTCTTTCTGAGCAACGGGTTTGGTCCGGCGAATTGCCATCTTCTAATCCGGAAAGTAACACTTATCCACAATATTCAAGCGAAATCTGGCTCATAAAATACACAAGGCCCACGCTGACTGTCTCATCCGATTGCGATCTCTATGAGCCGTTCTACATCGACAACATCGGCGACAAGGTCGTGGCGCTCGACGTAGAGGAGGCGGGCCACCTCGAGCTCAGCTTCTGGAACGTGAACGGCTTCTCGGCCATCCTTTACACCGACGATTGGGACGCCCTCGGCGTCGCGACATACAACCCCATTGAGGTAGACGTCGCCACCGGCCGTTATTACATGGTCATGAAGAACTGGCGCTACTCCAATTACGTGTACGTCAGCGCCTCGCTCTCTCCTATTGCTAGAGGGGCGCGTTCCGACGGGGACTGTCGTTCGTTCGTAGTTTCGGAAAACGAGCGGCTAATCATCGGTAATGTCGCCGGCGGGTCGCTGGTGGAGCTGGGGGTTGAGCCGATCGCCTTTCTGAATGATGAAATCCGAGGTGATGAACGATGAAGAAGAATAGGTTGTCTTTGCTGATATTGCCGTTGCTTTTAGCCTCATGCGTCGCCGGTCCAGGCATAGAGGAATCGGCTTCTTTATCCGTGGGTTCGTCAGGGACGGTTGCCAGCAGCTCTTTCAACTTCGGCTCCGACCCTACCTCAGCGTACCAACGCGGAAACGCCGAATTTGTCACCACCTCTTTCCCCGATGCCACTTTCAGGGTTCCCGAATTATTACCAAACAACAACAAATGGCTTTTGGGTCCTTACATAGATGTTCACTTCGGCGACAGCTGGGTGGATGTCGAGGTCGTTGGTCAAGAGGACATCACCGCCGGTGTCAAAGGGATCAATTCTTTCGCCGTTGCGCCTGCTTATGATGATCCTGACTGTGCTATTCTTCTCGATGGAAGGAAGTTCCCTGGGTTGGGTGGCAAATCGAGGATATGCGCCTACATTCCCGAAAACGCATGCAGGAATCCAGGCGAAGCCTTCATCCGTTTCATCTCCCATCCTAAGGACGATCTTGAGGCGATCAACGGATACGCTTTGGCAGTTGTTTATCCGGTAGGCGTTTCGGTCGACGCCGCCAGCGAGGAAGCGAGCCTCGCCCACAAAACGGATGAAAGAATCGCCTCTGGGCCTGTTTGGCTCGACTGGAAAGCCGAAGCAGTCGGCGATGGAATCTCCTTCCCAAAGGTCAACGGGGAATACCAGAGCATCGACGTAAACAGGGTCAACGCCGCGCTCGACATCATGTGCGAGAACGCGAAGGGGCATTATTTCAGCAAAGTTTCCTGACGATTCCGAAAACCATGGCGTCCACGATGTTGGCGCAAGTGGCAACAACGCCGAAGTCGAACTCGTAGAGTGGGTTGACTAAGCGACAAGCTACATCTAAGCCTCTCTATTTATAGAGGGGCTTTTTTGTTTATAATATTGCCCGTATGTATAAGAATTTCATTTTCGATCTCGATGGCACCCTCCTCGAGACCTTGCCAGATATCGTCACGGCGATTAACGCCGCTCTCAAAGAATGTGGGTTCGATTATGTCTATGACATCGAATCAGGGAAGAAGCTCATTGGCGATGGTGTCGCTAACTTAATGCACCGCGCCTTGAAGGATAAAGACACACCTGAGAACTTTGAAGCGATTAAAGGGGTCTTCATGCCTCTTTATCAGGAATACCAGACAAAGACCACCAAAGCCATGAAAGGATGCAAGGAGACCCTTTCTAGCCTCAAAGAAAGGGGTTCTAGGCTCTTTGTCTGCACGAACAAACCAAACCACCTCGCTTTAGAGGTCCTTGATAACATCTTTGGCCCTAACACCTTCGACTTCATCAAAGGACTAAAAGAAGGGGAAGCGCCTAAACCAGACAAGCATAATGTCGACGTCATTATGGAAGGATATCACCTCGATCCAAAAGAGACTTTATTTGTCGGTGATTCCATGACGGATTATAGAACAGCGCAGAATGGCGGACTTGCTTTCTGCCTTTGCGTTTACGGATATGGAAATTACACAAGCGAATTCATCGAGAAGTGTGACTATAATATCAAAGAGCCTAAAGAACTCCTTAATCTAGCCAAATGAGCCTATTCAGCAAAAAGAAAACCGGAAACGAATTCGTTCTCCCTTATGGGATCGTTTTGATGACCGCTTTCTTCTTATCGATGATCATCTTCTCGATCTGCTATGGCAACAAAGAATACATGAGCGAGGTCATGGGAAGAGAGTTTGAGAAGAACATCATCGGCCAGACTTCCTTCATGGCAGGGGGCTTTGGGTTATTGCTCACTTTGGATTATGGTTTGTCTTTCTCCTTTGACCGAAAAGAGAAAGAACGCCTTGTCGATATCATCGGAATCACGATGGCCACGCTTGAGCTTATCTTCGTTGTCGTTTGCTCGATCATTTATATCGCCAATTGGCAGGGATACTACGTAGACGACAACGATGGCAATCGCGTTCTCGCCAAAGAAGGCTTCGAATTCATCCTAAGAATCATCACCATGATCGTCATCTATCTCGTCATGGGTGTGAATATCCTTTCAAGATTCCCTAAGTTCAGAAACTTCGAGAACCTCATCGAAGGTCGTGGCAGCATTCTTATCTATCTCTCAATCATCGGCCTTATTGGTCTAGTCGATCACTTCATGATGTGGACTGTTCTTGCTAGGGAATCCAACAAATACGGCCTTGCGGTCAACTTCGTTATGATGGGGATTGACGCTTTAATGATCGCCGCTCCATTCATCCTCAAGAGATTCGTCGACGAGAAAACCAAAGGTGCGTCTTATGGACTTATCGCTTGCATCATCACAGGTATCTTGGTTCTCATCTTCACCCTCCTCATGGTTTATTTCTACAAGCAGGAGAAAGAGCATCTTGTCTACCGTGAGTTCTACTGGGCCTTATTTATCTTCACCTTCGATAACATTCTTAGGATTGCTGCGATTACCTATTACGGAATCGTGTATAAGAAGCTAAAACAATAAAAAACACGGCAAAACACGCCTATTGCAACCTGAGGTTGTCAAATTGTAACCCATAGGTTGGTTGTAACAAGCTGCCCGGTCATTGAGAATGAGTAACATGGAATTAGGCGAAAAGATACAAATCTCAAGAAAGAAAAAAGGCATGTCCCAAGAGGATCTTGCCAATGTTTTGAATGTCTCTAGACAGGCTGTTCAGAAATGGGAGAGCGGCGTTTCAAATCCTGAACTCAATAAAGTAATCGAACTAGGAAGAGTCCTTGATGTCTCTTTAGATTGGTTATTAGGGGAGAAGGCCGAATCTCAGAAAGATTTAGTGGCAGAAGAAGAACCTATCTTTGTTGAGGAAGAGATAAAGCCCGCTCAAGAAGATAACAAAGAAGAGGTACGAAGAGAAAGACCCACACTCGACAAACCAAAGAATTCATTCAAGAAGATTCTCCTAATTGGGTCCATTGCCTTGCTTCTTATCGGTGGTGGTGTTGCGACTGCAGTTATCGTGGGAATAAACGCGAACAAAGATCCGCTCGAGCCAGGCAGTAAGCTTTTTGAGAAGGGAGGGCAAAGTATTGTTGTTGAGGGGTATGAAAAAACCGAAGTAATCAACGGTGTTTCTTATGCCTTAGGCAATATAGATGGTCTTAAATCAATGTATATCGTCGACATTGATACTGATACGCCTTCTTTCTTAAGCAAATATGAAGATCATGATTTGGAAGGCATGCTATATGGAGCGTTTAACTCACGAAGAGATTACGTCTTTGTGTCCTTGCCTGATTGGAGTCTGTTTGAAAGAATAAATAGCAGCACGATCTCATTTCAAAGATGCGCGAAGCTTGAGAATGTCCAGTTGCCTGAAGGCCTAATATCAATAGGCGATTTTAAAGACTGCACGAGCCTTAATGAAGTCGTTTTCCCGAATACCGTAGAAGATATTAATGAGGATGCGTTCAGGGGATGCAGTTCACTTAAGAGTATAACTCTGCCTGACTCGCTTAAATCTTTGGGCAAATACGCTTTTATGAG
>CADBDO010000018.1 GCA_902793515.1 uncultured Erysipelotrichaceae bacterium
CAATGTGGCTAAACTAATACGGCACGGCGGAATTGGTGAAGTGGTCTAACACAACCGGCTGTGAACCGGTCATTCGGGAGTTCAAATCTCCTATTCCGCCCCAGAATGAAATTAACGGCAGAAATAACCTGCCGTTTTTTTGTGTCTTTTGTCTAAAACGTACCATCTCAAAAACACTATGTTTTATATAAAAATAAAACACCAGTTAATAATCTCTTTGGACATAAAATACAAAGATTATATACATAGTATATAAATCCAAGTTTCCTCTATTTTTGTGGCACTTTTGTGAAATATCGAAAGATACCATTGTGTCAGCTAATTACATAACGGGAAAACGTATATTTTTTTCCGCTATAAGGAGGATTGGACCATGAAGAAAACGAGTCTAATTAAGAAGATCGCGCTATCTTTAGCGTGCTTTTTAGGCCTTAGCGCAGGCGTCAGTGCGGTCGCCACAATGAGTGATGCAAAAGCCATTGATGCTTACATTACGCCTATCCAAAACGCCAAAGAAGGAGGAACGACCGAGGTCTTTGACATCACTGTTGCCCGCGGCAACAACATGCGACCTGGCTCGTTCGACTTCCGCTACTTTGGGTACTCAGCCAGTTATTCAGAGCCCTGGATGAATTTTGACAACAACTACGATCATGAGATGTATTTCAACTCCCCAACGATCATCAGAAGCGTGGACATCTCTTTCAGCAAAGCGATGAACGTCAGTCCTTATCAGCAAGTTTCAAAGGATAAAGTGCGTTTCACCGTCACTGGCAGTGGAACAACCTACACAGGAAACGGTGGGCTCCACATTTCCAACATCAATAAAAAATGCAACCTCACCATCAAATTCGAATATGTATACGATCCTGATAGCACCGTTGAGATTTATGACCCTGTAGTTAGCGTCACACGCGATAGCGCTAATGTGGTTACTTTTAATGCCAATGGAATCGGAACAGCTCCTGCTTCCCAGGAAGTCGGCGATGGCGAAAAAGTCACAAAGCCGACAAATCCAAAAGCAACCGGTTATACCTTCGGAGGTTGGTATAAAGAGCCTGCCTGCACAAACGCATGGAATTTCGATACCGACACCGTCACCAAGGACACCACCCTCTACGCGAAGTGGACTCACATCGATTTCGCGATCAGCTGGGATTTCGATGGTGGAACTACCCCGGTTACTTACCCAACTAGCTACCACCAGATGGTCGGCTTTGCCATCGATCCTGCCAACAACCCAGTCAAAGCTGGTTATGAGTTCGTTGGTTGGAGCGGAACTGGCATCAGCGGAACATCGATGTCCATCAATGTTCCTTCCGGCAGCACTGGCAACAGAAGCTACAAAGCCAACTGGGAATTAGAAGAATACACCATCGATTACGGTTCGTATTACGTTGAAGGAAACCCAACGAAATACACCATCTTCACCGAGACTTTCACCTTAATCAACCCAACATATACCGGTTACACCTTTGCCGGTTGGAGCGGTACTGACATCCCAGACGATGAGACCTGCATGACCGTCACCATCCCTCAGGGATCGACTGGCAACAGAGAATACTGGGGCCACGTCCAAGCCAATAAATACGATGTCACCCTCGATCCAAACGGTGGCAGTGGCGGAACATCCGAAATCAAAGCCACTTATGGCTCAGGAATGCCTAAAGTCAATTCCCTTCCAACTTGGGAAGGCCATACCTTCATCGGTTACTTTGACGCCGTCGAAGGCGGAGCAATGTACATCAATGGCAGTGGCAATTCCGCCAGAAGCTGGAATAAAGCCCATGAATGGACCCTTTACGCCCACTGGCTCGTCAATGTCGATTGCACCGTCGAAATGGATAACGGTTTCAGCGGAGTCTACGATGGCGACGATCACTACATCGTCGTCTCTCCAACCATTGCCACCACAGGTGAGCCTTTGACTGACGCCACTATCTATTACGGAACCAGCGAAAGCTCCTGCAACAACAGCGATCTTGAGCAATTCAAATTCTCCGAAGCCGGCGATTACACCGTCTATTACAAAGTCGAAAGAGATGGTTACCAAACCAAAACCGGAAGCAAGTCTTTCACCATCGCAAAGGCCGAATCCGCAATCGAATCCAATCCAACAGCCATCACCGGACTTCAGTACACTGGCGAAGATCAAACCCTTATCCAAGCCGGATCTGCCAACTATGGCAACATGCTTTATGCCTTAACCGACGAAGAGGTCGTTCCAGCTGACGGCGCTTTTAGCGAAGACCTCCCAGAAGCCTGCGATGTCGGCACCTACTATGTCTTCTATAAGACGAATGGCGATAGCAACCATAACCCAGTCGCCTCTTCAGAGACTCAGATGGTGACCGTCCAGATCTCAAGAGTCAGCAGAACAGAAGCTGTGCTTCTTGACCAAGAAGTTCAGACCTTCATCAATACCTATGAAGAGAGATTCGAAAACATCACCGATGGTCTCGAAGATTATTTGCTCGATTTCGAAGATGAAGCCATCGTAGAAGATAACGTCACCGCTTCAGAACTCGAAGACTTGATCGAAGAAATGAGAGAGCACTTCAGCCTTGCCAAAGTCGCCATCATGGAAAGAATGATCGAGGACATCAATGTCGTCGTCTATCCGGATTCCGAAACTGCCTTAGAAGAAACCCGTAGTTACTACGACAACGTCTTGACCGCTGATGAAAAACTCATGGTCGATGGCGATCTCTACGACAACTTTATGTTCTGCGAGAGCGTCTATGATAAAGTCGACAACGTCGTTACGCTCGTCAAGAGCCTCCCAACCCCATCCGAAGAGGAAACCTACTTCGATGCCTGCGATGCCGCTTATGAAGCCTACATCAACCTTTCAGCCAACGAAAAAGACGTCTTTGAAAACAACACCGAAGACGATTACCTTAAGACCCTCCTCGACAATTGCGGGGCCGCTAACACAATTGAGCTCATCAAGAACATCGGAGAAGTCACCTATGATGGTGGTGATACCGATAGCGAAGAGGCCATCAGAACCGCTGAAAGCAGCTATCAGTCCTTAACTCCTGACCGTCAGGCCATCGTCCAAGCC
This sequence comes from uncultured Erysipelotrichaceae bacterium, assembly GCA_902793515.1. Classification (GTDB taxonomy): domain Bacteria; phylum Bacillota_I; class Bacilli_A; order RFN20; family CAG-826; genus UBA4951. Next base: position 3,068 of record CADBDO010000018.1, read on the forward strand.
GTCAACTACGACAAGCTCCTTAGAGCCCGCGAAATCTATGACGCGGTCGATGATTTGGTCAATTTGACTGAGCATCTCCCAACTCCAGCCGAAGACGCCGACTATTACGATGCAGTCGATGCTGCCTACGAATTCTATGGCACCTTAGACGAAGATGAACTCGCCGTCTTTAATGGTGCTACCGATAGCAACCACGCTAAAAAGCTCCTTGATAATGTCGCCGCTCGCGAAGTCATCGAGATGATCGAAGACATCGGCGATCTCGTCTATGGCGGTGGAACCAATGACTCCTCAGCCGCCATCACCGCCGCGAAGAACGCCCTCGAAGCCTTAAGCGTTGACCAGAAAGATATCGTCGACTTAGTCAACGGAGAGACTCTCTATCATGACTATGAGGTCTATAACGCCGTCGATGATGTCGTGGATCTTATCAAAGCCATCCCAACTCCATCCGAAGAAGAAAGCTACTTCAGAGCGGTTGATACTGCCTACCAGGCCTATCTCACCCTCTCATTCGAAGAACTTGTCCTCCTTCGTGCCGCCATCGACGCCAACCACGAAAAGATCCTCCTCGATCACCTTGCCGCCCGCGAAGCCATCGAGAAGATCAAGGATATTGGCACCCTCACTTATGATAAGGGTCAGTCCGACTCCTTAGAGGACATCGAAGAAGCGGAAGAAGCCTATGCCGCTTTATCCGCTGACCAGAAAGCCATGGTCGATGCCGTCAATAAGGGTACCCTCACCCATGACCGCGCCGTATATGAAAACGTTGACCACGTCGTCAAACTCATCGAAGAAATCGGTGAAGTCAAATATAACGATGAGACCAAGGCCAAGATCGATGCCGCCAGAACCGCTTACGATGCTTTGACCGAAGAAGAAAAAGCCTTAGTCGGTTCCTTCAACCATAGCAACAAGACCTTAGAAGATGATGAGGCCGTCTACGAAGCCTTGAAGGTCATCGCTGAAATCGGTGAAGTCGGTTACGACACCGATACCGAAGACAAGATCGAGAAAGCTAGGGAGATCTATGATTCCCTTAGCGACGATCAGAAAGCCCTCCTTGGCGAAGAGCCTCTTGGCACCTTAACCAATGCCGAAAGCGACTACGCCACGATGAAAACCAATAGCGACACCCTCGTCACCGTTCTCCTTATCGTCACCTTCCTCGCCCTCCTTGGTGGAATCTTCTTCCTTGTCTTCCTCCTTTGGAAGAGAAAGAAGGAAAAAGAAGACGAAGAAAACAAAAAAGAGCCAGCAAAAGCCATGTCAATTGCCGGATTCCTCCCATTCATCGTCTTAACTAGCCACTATGTAGACGCCCCATACGTCATCCTCTACATCATCGCTCCAATCGCTGTCCTTATCTGGATCGCCGTCCTCGTTCTCTTCATCTTGGGCAAGAAGGGCATCGGACCTTTCAAAAAGAAAGCCACCCCAAAAGTCAAAGAAGAAAAGAAGCCTGAAGAAAAGGCAGAGGAACCGGTCGAAGAAAAGAAAGAGGAAGAGAAACGAGCCGAAGAGAAACCTCTCGAAAAAGAAGAGGAGAAAGCCGCTCCTGAATCCGAACCTTCTAAAGAAGAAGAGGAAGACGAAGTCGTCACCGTCTCTGATGAGAAAGGCAATCTCTTTGAGATCAGGTTCATCAAATCCTTCACCGCCAAACTCAGCCAGTCCCCAGAAGAGACGAAGAAGTACTACGAAGAGCTCAAGAACGAGGTCCTCTCTTACAAGAAGACCAATTCAAGAGTCTCCTGGCACTACGACTCCGTCAACTCCGGGCGCAGCCAAGTCCTTAGGTTCGCCATCAGAGGCAAGACCTTAGGAGTCTATCTCCCTCTCGACCCAAAGAAATACCTCGACAGCAAATACAAAGTCGAGAGAGTCTTCTCGAAGAAGTATGAGGACACCCCATGCCTTTACCGCATCAAGAACGACAGAAGATGCGCCTACGCCAAAGATCTCATCGCGACCGTTGCTAAGAACCTTGGCCTCGAAAAAGGCAAGGAGCGGCATGAGCCCTACATGATTCCTTACGAATCCACCAAAGCCTTGCTCGCCAAAGGCCTCATCAAGGAACAGAAGGTCGCGATGCAGAAAAAGCCTGAGCCGGTCATCGTTGAGACTAAACAGACCGCCGATGGCGATGAGATCGTCAGGACCAGGGATGGCAGCGGAACCCTCTTCGAGATCAGATACGTCAAGTCCTTCACCGCCAAGCTCTCGCAGTCTAGCGAAGAGGTGAGGAAGTACTACAACCTCATCAAGAACCACGCTCTCTCCTATAAGAAAGCCAATTCGAGGATCTCCTGGCACTATGACGCCGTAAACGTCGGCAGGGATCAAGTCCTCAAGTTCGCGATCAGAGGCAAGACCTTATGCGTCTATTACGCCCTTGATGAGGCGGATGAGAAGTACAAGGTTGAGGCGGCCAAATCGAAGAAATTCGAGGATACGCCATGCCTCTACCGCATCAAAAACGACAGAAGAAGCGCCTACGCCAAAGAGCTTATCGACATCGTGATGAAAAAAGCCCATGTCGAGCTAGGCAAGGAATCGAGTGAGGATTTCACCGTCCCATACGAATCCACCAAAGCCCTCTTAGCAAAAGGACTCATCAAGGAATTCAAGAAGAAAGTCAAAGAGACCGAGAAAGAAGAGTTCATAGACGAGCACCACGAGGATATCTCCGTTGAGGAAGCCGACGCCAGAATGTCTGACGAAGCGGCCGCCGCAAGCATCGAAGTGGACGCCAAGAGCAAAAAGCACGAAGGCAAGAAAGGAATCATCAATATCGACACCATCAGCAAAAACTTCCACGATGGCGATAAAGTTGACCTCGAAGCCTTATGGGCCAAGAAGCTCATCCCTCAAAGCGTGGGCTACGTCAAAGTCTTAGCGAGAGGCACCATCAACAAGAGACTCGACCTTGATCTCCAGGATTATTCCATCCAAGCGGTCAAGATGGTTCTCCTTGAAGGCGGTACCGTTAAGAAGGCCAAATAACCCTTTGGAAAATTGCCTGATTTAAGAATCAGGCTTTTTTCATCCTTAGGGAAAAATAGCCCTGCTTTGTGGCGCTTCTGTGACAATCTGTGATTTATAGTAGGTTCACCAAAAGCATTTTCGCCATATTCTGCCGAAAAGCCACTTTGTTTCTTAAGGAGGAAAAACATGGACAACTTCTGGTTCGAAGAAGAAGGCTCTGAATGGGACAAAGAAGATTTTAAGAAGTACGGATCAGAACAGGCGAAGGCTAAAAAGAAGCAGAAGAAGGCCAAGTACGTTCTCCTCGTATCTGGAATCGGCCTTCTCACCGCCCTCGTCCTCGTCCTTGGACTCGTCTTCGGACTTGGCGCCCATTAATTAGAAGCCAAGGGTTAAACACCCTAACTTAGTCAAAAGGTTACGCGGCTTGTAACCACAAGGTCCTTGCGCCACAGGGGCCTTTTTCTTTTTACGTGTGCATTATTTTTATAAAATGTCAAATTTTGTATAATATAAAGTAACAAATGGATAATAAAAGCGTCTTCAATGCAACCGTATGCATCATCGGCATTGCCCTTTTGCTCATTCATACGGTAAACGTGCTTCTAAAAAAGAACAGAAGAAGGGATGAGAATAATCTCCTCGCCTTCATCGTTTTCTATGCCTTCCATCTTGCCGTCTATCTCGCTTTCACCCTCATCAAGGTTAATTACACGAGCAATGAGTTCATCATCGGCTTCTACACGAGCTTCTATGTGATGAACAACTTCCAGGTCCTCCTTCTTTTCGCCTATGCGATTTCCTATATTCCATTAAAAAAGGAGACCTTCAACATCCTCCTTGTCATAAGCTTAAGCTTATATGCCGTCTTCATTGCTTTAGACATCACGAATATCTTCAACCACATGTTCTTCTACGCGGAGAATGGGGTTTACATGAGATCGAAGACGATGATCATCTCGCAAGGCTACCAATTCATCACCTTCGCGATGGTCCTTTGCCTGACCTTATTCCATAAGAAAGTCAAAGTCGGTGAGAAGATCTCCTTTGCCGTCTATTGCTTCTTGCCGCTTGTCGCCATCATCCTTCAAAACATCTTCCCAGGATACGCGATCGCCTATCTTTCCGTCTTCATCAGCATTGAGATTCTCTTCCTCTTCGTCAATGTCAGGAAGAACATGCAGCTTGCCGATGAAGCCAAAAAGATCAAGGACGCGGAAGTGAAGATCATGATCTCCCAGATCCAGCCTCACTTCATCTATAACGTCCTCGCTACGATCTCGACCCTCATCCCGATTGAACCTGAAAAAGCCCAGCAAGGCCTTGACCATTTCACCGATTACCTTAGAGCCAACCTCTCTTCCTTATCGAAGGATGGTCTAGTCAATTTCTCTGATGAACTTAGGCACATTGAAACCTATATCTCTTTAGAGAAGATGAGGTTCGAAGACCGTTTGGAGGTCGTTTATGACATCCAGGCCAAAGACTTCATGGTCCCGGCTTTATCTCTCCAGCCGATCGTCGAGAATGCGATCAAGCATGGCATTCTCAAGAAGATCGAAGGCGGAACCCTTACCATCAAGACCTATGAGGATAGGGATGCTTACGTGGTAGTGGTGAGCGATAACGGCATCGGTTTCAAAGTTGATGCCGTCAAAGGAGATGACCATTTCGGACTCAATAACATCAAGTACCGCATCTCCTCGATGTGCAAAGGCGATGTTCAGATCGAAAGCGTGATTGACCAAGGAACAACCGTCACGGTTTCCTTCTATAAGTAGGTGTGTTTATGAAAGCGATGCTAGTCGATGATGAGAAGCTTCAGCTATTAAGGCTTGAAGGCGCAGTCAAGAAAGCCCTTCCTGACGCGGAGATTCTTTCATATATCAACCCTTTAGAGGCTTATAACCAGAACGAGAACAATCAAATTGACATCGCCTTCCTCGATATCGAGATGCCTGGCCTTAATGGCGTCATGCTCGCCAAGAAGCTCAAAGCCATCAACCCAAAGATCAACATCATCTTCGTGACCGCTTACGACAATTACGCAAGAGAAGCCATGAAGATCCGCGCTTCCGGATACGTCTCTAAGCCTGTAAGCGAAACCAAGGTGAAAGAGGAAGTGGAGGCTCTCCGTTATCCAATCGAACTCACCCCGTCCAAAGACCTTCAGATCAAATGCTTTGGTAATTTCGAGGTCTTTTATGACGCAAAACCTCTACATTTCTCATATTCTAAGTCAAAAGAGCTCTTCGCTTATCTTGTCGATAGAGAAGGCTCAGCCATCAATATTAACGAACTCAACGCCGTCCTTTGGGAAGAAGACCATAAGTCCTATCTAAGGAACCTTATCGCCGACATCCAGAAGACCCTTAAGGATGTGGGTTGCGAAAAAATCTTCGTGAAAGGCCATAACGGATATTCGATCGACGTCGATAAAGTCGAATGCGACGCCTACGAATACAAAAAAGGAAACCCAGACGCGATACGCATGTACCGCGGAGAATACATGATTCAGTATTCTTGGCCGGTTTTCGAGAATTTCTAATAAATTGGTAAAAAGTAAAAGCAGCCATCAGTGCTGCTTTTTCATACGTTTTTTAAGTTTTTTTGAAAAAAGCGTCTTAAACGTGGCACTTTTGTGACAAGTGGGATGTTACCATACACTTGCTTAAGATCCATATAAGAGGCGAATAAAAGCCCTGTTCCTTCGCTTTTTGGGCCTTAAGCGAATTAAAAACAATTGCCTCCGGCATTTCCTGTTTCATGGATACGCCCGGTGAGCGGTCTCTCCTTTCCCCGCTCCAGTATCCATTCATAGAATGAGGATCATCCTATAGTTCCACCCTCCTCATTTCTATCAAAAAAGCGGGCCCATCAGAAGTGGTGGGCCCTTTTTGTTATTTAAAAGAACAGTTCTTTTTTAAAAATGAGCGGCAAAACACCGCTCTTTTTAATTTTTGTCGGAAAAAAAAAAAAAAAATGGGGGAGTAGTATAATAAGAAAAGTAAGAAAAGTAAGACGGAGGAAAGACATGAAAGTAATCGAAGACAATAGATTCATCGTCAGCGTCAGAGTGGGCCCTAAAGGCCAGATCACCATCCCAGTCCAGGGAAGAAAGATGTTCGACATCAAAGAAGGGGATACCCTTATGGTCATGGGCGACAAGAAAAGAGGCCTCGCCCTTTTGAAGACTGACCTTTTCTACGAAATCATGGAACAGGGAGAGAAAAAATGAAGATCCTCGAAGTGAAGAACCTTTGCAAGCACTACGAGAAGTTCGACCTCAAAAACGTCTCTTTTGAAATCAAGCCAGGCAAAATCATTGGCTTCATCGGAAGAAACGGCGCAGGCAAAACCACAACCCTCAAGTGCATCTATAACCTCGCTAAGCCAACTAGCGGCGAAGTCCTATACGACTCAAAGCCAATCATCGATGTTGAAGCGGAATATAAGCAAGAAGCCGCGATGCTCATCGGCGAGATGAACTATTACGGCACCAAGACCGTCAAATCCTTAACTAACGTCACCAAGAAGTTCTATAAGAACTGGGACGAGGACCTTTATCACAGATACCTTGAAACCTTCAATATCGACGAGAACAAACAAATCAAAGCCCTCTCAACCGGTATGAAGGTCAAATATGGTCTCGCTCTCGCTTTATCTAGAGGCGCAAAAATCCTCCTTCTTGATGAGCCAACCTCTGGTTTAGACCCAGTTAGCAGGGATGAGCTTCTTGATATCTTCCTTGACCTCGTAAGCGATAAGGAACATTCCATCCTCTTCTCAACGCACGTCATCTCTGACTTAGAGAAATGCGCGGATGACATCATCTACATCAAGAAAGGGGAGATCATCGTTAACGAAAGCGTCTCCACCTTCGAATCCGCTTATCTCCATTACGAAGGGCCAAGCGAAATCCTTAGCAAAGACAAAGACAAATTCATCTTCTACCGTGACCGCCTTGGAAAATTCGAAGGCATCATGAAAAAAGAAGAAGAGATTGACGCTAAAGAAGGCGTCGAGAAAAGAAAGGCTTCCATGGAAGAAATCATGGTCGCTTTCGAAAGGGGTGAGCAAGAATGAAAAAGCTTCTATACAAAGAGATCGTGCTATGCACGAACGTCCAAATCATCCTCTTCACTGCCTTTGCGACATTCATTCTCATTCCTTCTTGGCCACCGGCAATCGCCTTCATCTATCCTTTAAGCGGCCTTATGACCTTATTCCCAACGGGTCTAGCCAACAAGGACATCGAATACACGTCTCTTCTTCCGATCAAGAAGACCGACATCGTCAAAGCAAAAGCCTTGTACTTAGGCCTTATCGAAATAACCGTCCTTCTTTTAGCCGGAATCGCTGGACTTGTGAGATTCTTCTTCTATCCTGCTCCAGTTGAACCAGATCAACTCACCTATTTCATGGCGACAAGACCTAGCTTCTCCTTATATGGCTTCGCTCTCGCGTCCTTTGGCGTCATGAACATTGTTCTTCTTGGCATGTATTACCGCGATCCGTATAAGAGGCTCACTGGGCCTAGCATCGTCTCACTTATCGTCTGCATGCTTCTGTTGACGGCAGGCACCCTTGTCATTGCCTTTGTCCCAGCGCTTAGGGAATATGATACTATTGGTTTAGTAGCTCAGCTTGGAACCTTGGGAGCCGGCATCCTTCTCTTCGTCCTCTTTACCTTCCTTGGTTATAGAAGCGGTGCGAAAGGATTCACAAACATCGATTTATGAGAAGACTCAGATTCTTAACAGCCTTTCTTCTGACTCCGTTATTCCTTTCTTCGTGCCTTTTTGGCCAAGGATTGCCGAATGACCACCCTTTCACGAAAGAGAAGATTAATGGTCTCGAAATATTCTCTAGCCTCGAGATAAGCCTCGATAGCAGTTCAAAGACCGTCAAAGTGACCTTCGATGATTTTGAGTCTTTGCCATCAAAGCTGAGCAAAATTAGCGAAAGAACCGAACTCGAAAGGGAAGTCACCAATGAGATCGGCATCAAGAGCAAGTACGAAACCGAATACCATTTCTACAAAGTAGAATTAGGCCAAAGCGAAACGACCTTAGTGGCAGGCAAACTCCACGATAAGATCATCCAAGAGACAGAAGGAAAAGATTCTGAATCCGCTTCATTCATCAGGGAAGCAGATATAGTTGGAGTGGGCTTCTACATCAAACGTTCGCTCTATGAGGGAAAGCTCAGAACGAACATGGAAGTCTTCTATGCCGGCGTGCTCCTAGATCACAAAGACCAGTTCTATGACGGCAACACCCTATACGAAACCATCTATTCCAAATAAAAAAGACCTCCGATTGGGGGCCTTTTCTTTTTAGAGTTTCTTGATCGCCTCAACCGCGTTCTTGAGGTAATCGCCTTCGAAGTCCTCAAGCTTGCCGGCGTCTACTAACGCAGCGAGTTTGCCATCCATTGGAAGTTCGTCGATGAGCTTCACTCCCATCATGGCTGCAAGGCAATCGAGAGGGGTTTCGCCGAAGATTTTGATCTTTTTGCCGCAATCTGGGCAGGTTATGTAGGCCATATTCTCAATGACGCCAAGGACATTAACGTGCATCATGCCCGCCATGGTGATCGATTTTTTGACGACCATCGAGACAAGGTCCTGAGGGGAAGAGACAACGATTGCCCCATCGACTGGAATGCTTTGGAAAACGGTAAGAGGAACGTCTCCGGTTCCTGGTGGCATATCGATAAGAAGGACATCTAATTCATCAAAGATGACCTGAGAATAAAGGGTGGTAACCAAATTCGAGATGAGGGAA
>CADBDO010000019.1 GCA_902793515.1 uncultured Erysipelotrichaceae bacterium
GATAGCGCCTTACACAAAATTCGTTACACTGAAGAAAAAATAATGGCAATTATCGAAGAAATAGTCTAATCGGCTCTGCTGTTCTCATCATAAAGAACTGAGTCGAAGGTTTTTTTTTTTTTTTTATCGCTCTTTTTCTTAACAAGAAGGTAGTTCTTGGTGTGGCCATAGGCATAGCCTTTCTTCTCGTCATAGTCCTCGAAAAATACTTCCATCTCCTGTCCGAAGAACTTGTGTTCATATTCATCCCTGAGTTCGCGGGAAAGCGCTAGTAACTCATGGGATCTTCTGTCTTTGGTCGCGCTATCGACCTGTTTCATCTTAATGGCCGCTGTTCCCTTGCGTGGAGAGTAAGCGAAGCAATGAATCTCGGCAAAAGCGCATTTCTTTGCGAAATCCATGGTCTCTTTCCACTCCTCTTCGGTTTCCTCAGGGAAGCCCGCGATAATATCAGTCGTAATAGCAATGTCCGGACACATGTCACGCAGCATGCAGACTTTCTCAAAATATTCAGCCGTCGTATAGTTGCGCTTCATTCTCTTTAAGACACTGTCTGAACCGGACTGAAGCGATAAATGAAGATGAGGCATCAAAGATGGGTAGTTTTTGAAGTCTTCGAAAAGCTTATCGGAAATCTCACTGATATCAATCGATGATAGGCGGAGTCTCTTAAGCGTCGGGTTCTCTTTGATGATGTCCTCAACGAGTTCTCCTAAACCATATTCCTTGCCATAAAGATCTAAGCCATAGAAACCGACCTCTATGCCGGTAAGGACAAGCTCTTGATAGCCTTTCTCAACCAAGGCCTTCGCTTCTTTTAAAGCGTCTTCCTTGGTTCTTGAACGGGAGTTTCCCCTAACGAACGGAATAAGGCAATAAGAGCAGAATTTGTCGCATCCGTCCTGGATTTTGAGATAGGCTCTGGCATTGTTTGTGAAAGCGCTGGAAGGTAATTCTTCGTAGATTTTCTTTCTCGAAAGATAACTGACGTCGACGATCTTCTTGTGGTTCTTTTGGAAGTCGTCGATATAGGAAAGAAGCTTATCTCTCTTTGAAGTTCCGATGATGATGTCGGCGCCAAGAGTCTCGGCTTCACTTAAGTGACCTTCTGAATAACAACCCATGACGGCGATTGTCGCTTCCGGGGATAATCTTCTGAATTTGCGGATATGTTGGCGGGACTTCTGGTCGCTAGTTGCCGTGACTGAGCATGTGTTAACGACAATCAAAGAAGCCTCTTCAGGCTTGGACACCTCTTCGTCGCCTCTTTGGATAAGGGCTTCTTTTATGGCGTCTTTCTCGTAGGAATTAACTTTACAGCCAAGCGAAAAAACAAAGAACTTCATTTCTTTTTCTCGTCAGCCTTTTTTCTGAGGGCGTCAGAGATGAGCTTTTCCTTCAAAAGGACATTGAGCATCTTATCTCTGTCGTTTTCGTAATACGCATCAACGACCTTCTGGATGCGTGGGATCATATGGTTCTTTAACGGTTTTGTTAAGCCTTTGTCAAACAAGGCAATCTTAGCGTCAAGCCTGCCTTCTTCGTTGATGAAATAGATGCACTCAGCATCGTAATCATAAGCCGCCATCGAGTTTTTTGTCTTGCGAAGAATAACGAGTTTGGTGAAATAAGAGTCATACAAAGCGGCACCATAATAATCGAACGGATCGATGAGAGCGGCCTCGTAATCCTTAAGCAGTTTCTTATATGGCGGCACCGATAGTTTTTCGTAAGAGTTCGTATAAATGGAATGGCAAGGTGCTGGTGACGTTATCCATGAATTCTTTCATCGGAGTGAGCTCTGGGTTCTTTTCAAGAAGTTTTGAGTGAGCGAAGAATTCCTTCTCAATCTCTTCCTTGTTCATGATGGCGCGCAAAACGATGTTCGCGCGGATGATCCCAAAGGAGTCAACCATCTTGGAAAGATATGCGAAAGGCTCGTTATCCGATAGTTTGTAGGAATAACGGTTATAGAAGGCCATCTCATCGCCGTGATCGAACGATGTTGGCGCCTGGTTGTCTGCTAAGAGCTGATAGAGGGTCATTATTTGCTCTCCCCTAAGAACGAAAAGACACTAGCCATGTAGATCGAGGCGGTTTCAGCGCGGAGGATCCTCTGCCCAAGAGAAACAGGCGTTAAGCCTTTCTTAGTGGCAAGAGCGACTTCTTTCTCATCAAAGCCGCCTTCAGGACCAACGATAAGCAAAACTCTCTCGCCTTCTTTGACCTTTGCGGCTTCAGCGGCAAGGTTGAAAGACTCATGCGAAAGACCTTCGTAAGCGAAGAAGGCATGGTCGAATTTCATATCGGTCATCTTATCAAAAGACAAGATCTCGTCGACTTTTGGTATGTCGATGCGTTTGCATTGCTCACAAGAAGAAAGGACAATCTTCTCAAAACGGCCTTGGCGTTTTTCTTTGTCTTTCTGGTCTAATCTCACGATTGTGCGGCTAGAGATATATGGGGCGAATTCGTTCACGCCTAGCTCAGTTCCTTTTTGGAGAACAAGCTCATCATGCCCGCCTTTAAGGAGAGCAAACGCCAAAACGACGGTGAAAGGAAGAGGTTTTGGTTTGTATAAGGATTCGACGACGCTGATGTCGAGCGGATCAATGCTCTTGATCTCACAAAGATAAAGTTCGCCAGTATCGGCGATTTCGATTTTGTCGCCCTTTTTCGCACGCAAAACACGCACCAAATGATGCGCTTTATCGGGGCTGATATAGGCCTTCTCCCCTTCGACTCGGCCGAAGAAGCGTTCCATTTTTAGCGAAGAAAAACTCCATTCCCGTCTTTAAGGGAGTCTTTGACAAGGTAACGTAAGCCATAGCCGACATGGAAAAGGAAGTCGGCCGCGAATGGTAAGAGATATCCGCCAGGGATCGACCATTCGATAACGTGGGTAAGATTGAGAACAAGCATCACAGTACCGATGATTCCGACGAAACAGAGGGTAAAGATGATGTTGATTAGTCCGTTTTTCTTGAATCCAAGATAGAAATCATGGACACCGGCAAAGCCGAGTAACATGCAAAGCAAAGCAGCCGTCTTGCGGCTCTTGCTCCTATATAAACCAGATTTTGGTTTTTGAGGATCGATGAAGGATGTCATGTCTTTGGTCCTATACTGAGAATCGATTGGATCGGGGGTTCCGCAGTAAGGGCAGACATCGGCATCAAATTTTCCGATTGTGCGATGGCAATTTCTACAAGTTGGCATAACTAGTTTTCTTAATACAAAAGATAGCATAACCCCTTCGCACGCATACGAGCAAGAAAAAAGGCCTCACGTTGTGAGACCTTAATCTTATTTTTTGCCTTTGTTCCACCACTTGCCGAGCTTGGCTTGCTCTTCTTTTTGGAATTGTCTAAGCAAGTCTTTCTCAGTAGACGATAGATTCGTTGGCGTCGTGACTTTCACGTGAAGGAACTGGTCGCCTGGACGTCCGGTACGGAGGTCTTTGACGCCTTGTCCTTTGAGCTTGAGGATCTGATTTGGCTGCGTTCCAGCTGGTATGGAGACCTCAACCGAGCCATAGACGGTTTGGACGTCTAAGCTCGCGCCGAGGGCACAGTCGACGAAGGATAGCTCAAGTTCCATGTGGATGTCGTTGCCATCACGGGTGAAGATTGGGTCTTTCTTGATGCGGACTTCGATGTATAAGTCGCCATTTTCTCCGCCATTGATGCCTCTTTCGCCTTTGCCTTTGACGCGGACCTGCTGGCCGTTGTTGATGCCGGCTGGGATATTGACGTCAAGGTCTTTGTGAACGCGGTTGTAGCCGCTGCCTCCACAGGTTTTGCAGCTGTTTTTGACAACTTTGCCTGTGCCGTGGCAGTGATCGCATGGGCCTTCGGTCTGCATGGTGCCAAAGAGGGTTCTTTGGGTATGCAAAGTGTAGCCACGACCGCCACAATATGGGCAGGTTGAGATATCGCTTGCGCTCTCTGCGCCCGTGCCATGGCAATGGGAGCAAGGCTCATCGTAGGTGATTGGGACGCTAAGATGGATGCCTTTGATGGAATCCATGAAGGAAATTGTGCGCTGGATGAGGACATCGTTTCCTTTCTGTGGCCCACTGGCGCTTCTTGAACTGCGTCTTCCGCCTCCGAAGAAGCTAGAGAAAATGTCATTGAGGTCGACATCGCCAAAACCGGCGCCTGAGAAGCCAGCTCCTCCGAATGGATTGCCCGCTCCTCCAGTTGATCCACCTTGCTGGAAGGCAGCGTGTCCGAACTGGTCGTACTGCTTTCTCTTGGTGTCATCGAAGAGGACGTCATAGGCCTCCTGAATCTCCTCGAATTTCTTTGGGGCGTCAGGAGAATGGTTGATATCCGGATGGTATTGCTTGGCTAGTTTGCGGTAGGCGCTTTTGATTTCGTCTTTGGATGCGCTTTTGGACACACCAAGGACTTCATAATAGTCGCGTTTTGCCTCTGCCATTGTTTACTCCTTTTTAACAAAAGGCTGGTGGCGCCTAGTTTTTGACGCCACCACCTCGTAGATGATGATTAGTTTTTCTTGTCGGTGAAATCGGCATCGACGACATCGTCGGCACCGGTCTGTCCGGCACTAGAAGCATCAGCTCCTGGGTTTGGGTTGGCACCGGTTTGCTGAGCATACTGAGCGGCTTTCGCAGCGGTGTCTTCGAGTCTTCCGACGATCTCGCGGAGTTTCTCGATGTCGTTGGCACCCATAGCGCCCTGAGCTTCGTCACGGATCTTGATGAGTTCGTCTTTCTGCTCTTGGGTAAGCTTGTCGCCTTGTTCGACTAAGGTCTGGTTGATCTGATCGATGTAGGTCTGGGCCTTGTTCTTGACCTCAATGTCGCCTTTACGCTTGGCATCGGCCTCTTTGTTCTCCTCAGCTTCCTTGATCATACGGTCGATGTCCTCTTTGGAAAGGCCATTGGAACCGCTGATGGTGATGTCTTGGGATTGCTGGGTGTCGAGGTCTTTGGCGCTGACTTTGACGATGCCGTTGACGTCAATGCTGAAGGTGACTTCGATTCTTGGCTGTCCACGTCTTGCTGGTTTGATGCCAGAAAGCTGGAAGTGGCCGAGTAATTTGTTATCGTGGGCCATCTGTCTTTCACCTTGGTAAACCATGATGTCGACGGCTGGCTGATTATCTTCGGCGGTCGAGAAGACCTGGCTCTTGGTGGTTGGGATTGTGGTGTTCCTTGGGATAAGAGGAGTCATGACTCCGCCAAGGGTCTCAATACCAAGGGTAAGAGGAGTGACGTCGAGAAGGACGACATCCTTAACGTCGCCGGCGATGACGGCGCCCTGGAGGGCAGCACCACGGCTGACGGCTTCGTCTGGGTTGACAGAGAGGTTGATCTCATGTCCGGTGACCTGACGGACCATTTCCTGGACGGCTGGCATACGGATGGAGCCACCGATCATAAGGATCTGTCCAAGGTCGGAGTATTTGAGTTTGGCATCAGCCATGGCCTTTTCCATTGGGGCCTTGCATCTCTCTAAGAGATTGCGGGTCATGTTCTGGAATTCAGCGCGGCTGAGGGTTTTTTCGAAGTTGATAGGACCATTGGCACCCATTCCGATGAATGGAAGGGAGATGGTTGTGGTTAAGGAGCTGGAGAGCTCGATCTTGGCCTTTTCGGCGGCGTCTAAGAAACGCTGCTCGGCCATCTTGTCGTTGATGTCGACACCGGTCTCGATCTTGATCTGAGCGCGGATCCAATCGGCAAGGGCTTTGTCCCAGTCATCACCGCCAAGGCGGGTGTCGCCGGAGGTGCTGAGAACCTGGAAGGTGCCATCACCGATATCAAGGATGGAGACATCGAAGGTTCCGCCGCCAAGGTCGAAGACGAGGACTTTCTCGCTCTTATCGGTGTCTAAGCCGTAAGCTAAGCAGCTGGCGGTTGGCTCGTTGATGATACGGACGACATCAAGACCGGCGATGGTGCCTGCGTCTTTGGTTGCCTGACGCTGAGCGTCATTGAAGTAAGCAGGAACGGTGATGACGGCTTTCTTGACTGGCTGGCCGATGTTCTTTTCGGCGTAGCTCTTCATATAGGAAAGGACCTTGGAGGAGATTTCCTGTGGGGTGAAGTCCTTATTTAAGCAATTGATGTGGAACTTCTCGGAAGTGCCGATGGCGCGCTTGGCGCTTCTGACGGTGTCAGGATTGGTGATGGCCTGACGTTTGGCGGCATTGCCGACGATTTCCTCACCGCTGCCTTTGAAGGCGACGACCGATGGGGTGGTCATAGTTCCTTCTGGGTTTGGGATGACTTTGATTTGGCCATCAGCCTGCATGTAGCTGATGACGGAGTTGGTGGTACCAAGATCGATACCGACGATAATTTCTTTTGCCATATTCTTATTTCTCCTTAAGCTTTGTTAGCTTCGTTTTCTGCTGGGGCAGCTTCTTTGGCTTCTTCAGCTGGTTTGTCTTCTTTTTTCTTGCTCACCTTGACCATGACCGGTTTGATGAGTTTCTCATGGAGGCGATAGCCTTTTGAGTAGACCTGAAGGACTTTGTTTCCTTCGTCATCGCTCTCCTCTACTTCCATGGCGTGCATGAAGTTTGGATCGAATGCATCGCCGATTTTAGGAAGGATCTCGGTGACGCCTTCCATTGAGAGGGCGTTTTGGAGTTGGTTGTAGATGAATCCGAATCCCTGCTGGTAGTTCTTGGCTTCCTGGCTTGTTGGCTCTGCGCTTAAGGCCATGTAGAAGCTGTCGAGCGCTGGGAGAAGATTCTCAACGAACCCTTCGGCTCTGTATCTGAGGGCCTCGCGGTGATCGGCTTCGAGGGATTTGCGGAGGTTAGCGGTATCGGCATAGGCCATATACGCTTTGTTCTTCCACTCTTCCTTCTCTTTCCTTTCGACCTCGGCGGCGTCCTTGAGCTTGAGGAAATCGCTATAGAGGATCTCAACCGTCTTAGGTTCTTTGTCCTCTTGCTTTATTTCTTCGCCTTTTTCTTCGGGCTGCTCGGACTTTTTCTCTTCGTCTTTTCTTTTGTTGAACATTCCTTCCCTCCTTTTGTGGTCGCGCTGAAGTAATTGTCTAAGGCTTCAGCGAAGTACTGTAAGGTGGCAACGACTTTGTCGTAGTCCATACGGGCTGGGCCAAGGACGGAGAGGGTTCCTTTCTCGCCAGGGACGTTGATGTTCGTGCTGACGAGGGCGAGGTTCTCATAACCGAATTCCTTGTTGCCGATGGAAATCGTGATGTTGCCGCTTGTTTTACCTGAATTGAGAATTCGTTTGAATTCCTCTGGATCATCGATGAAGGATAAGAGCTCTCTTAATTTGCTGGCGTCGTTAGCGAACTCAGGCTGCTTGTATAGCTCTTCTTGGCCATAAAGTTCCATACGTTCGGTAGCGAGCTTGGCGAAGACTCCCATGATGGCTTCGTAGATGAGCTCCTGACCGACCATATAATCGGTGAGGGCTGGACGAAGCGCCTCCATCTTCGAGACGACTTGGCTGAGCGGGGTTCCCGTAAGGCGGTCGTTGAGGAGTTTGACGGTCTTGACGACTTGGTCCACTCTCGTGCCTTCTTCCATTAAGAAGGTCTTATTCTCGACGTAGCCTTTATCGGTAACGAACACAGCGGTTGCCGTATTGTTGCTAAGAGGAATGACCTGAACGCTCACAAGTCGCTCATCATCGACGCTTTGACCGATGACGACCGAAGCTAAGTTAGTCATTTGTGAGAGAATCTCGCAGGATTCTTTCATGACTTCCTCGACGCTCTTGGTCTTTTCGCTAAGGATGCTTTGGAGGGCGTGCTTGGCTTTGTCTTCAACGCCTCCGGTGCGAAGGTTATCGACATAGTATTGATAGCCTTTCTCGGTTGGCACGCGTCCACCTGAAGTATGAGGCTTCTCGATGAAACCCATTTTCTCAAGGGCGTTCATCTCGTTGCGGATGGTCGCGCTGCTGATGTCGAGTTTGTATTTCGTCATCAGGGTCTTGCTGCCAATCGGCTCGGCATATCGGATGAAATACTCGACAATTAGCTTGAGGATCTCGTCACGCCTAGTCATCTTTTGCTCTCCTTTTTAGCAGTCACACCTTTTCGGTGCTAACGATATTATATGGCGCTACTTAGCACTGTCAATATGCAAGTGCTAGAAAAATGAAAATCCCCTTTAGGGGACTCTCTTTATGTGCGCGTTTCCTATTTAAATAAGGATATTAATACGCGATCGAGAAGGAGGATTCCTTTGTCTGTGCAACGGACCAGATTATCCTCAAAAACCAAGAGGCCATCGGACTTTAGTGTCTCAAGTTGCTCTTTGTAATCTTCTAAGAAGGAAGAACCGAAACGTTTCTCATAGTTCTCTAAAGAGAAACCTTCTTCTAAGCGGAGATTCGTTAGGAAAAATTCCTCTTTTAGATCCTTTGCTGTGAGGACTTCTCTCTCCCCTTCGAAATCGCCTTTGAGATAGCTAAGAAGGTTCTTGGTGAAGGTGAATCGCTCACCGTTAAGGTAACCGCTAGCACCTAAACCGGCAGCATAGTACTCTTCGTCGTGCCAATAGGTAAGGTTATGGCGTGATTCATAACCAGGCTTTGCGAAGTTTGATACTTCGTATCTCTGGTAACCCGCTTTTCTGAATTCGTTGAGGATGAGATCGTATTGGTTTGCGGCGTCCTCGTCATCCATTTCTTTGTAGCCTTTGTTATGCCAAGAAGTGCCAGGATTGACGCTTAGGCAATAGGTCGAAAGATGAGGGACATCTAAGGATAAAAGCGCCACCACATCTTGCTTTACGTCTTCTAGCGTCTCCGTCGGAAGACCGTAGATAAGATCGACTGTTATGTTCGTGAAACCACACTTTTTGGCCAGTTCCACTTTTTCCTTCGCTTCCTCGAAAGTGTGCGCCCTCCCCATCAATTTAAGGAACTTAAGATGAGAACTTTCGACACCAATCGAGAGGCGGTTAACGCCGCATTCACGCATAATTAAAAGTTTTTCCTCATTGAGGTTCTCTGGGTTGGCTTCGATCGTAAATTCGTAGTCGGATTTGTTGAGATATGTAGATAGTTTGCTAAGCACCTTCTTAAGAAGATCGGACGGCAAAGATGAAGGCGTTCCACCGCCTACATAAACGGTCTTTAGAGGCTTATCGATGTCAAGACCGTCTAATTGCTCAATGAGCTTATCCACATAAGAAAAGGCCCACTCTTCTTGGTAAAGGACTTTCGTGAAGTCGCAATACCCGCAGATATGGGCACAAAATGGAATGTGAACGTATAAAGAATCGGCCACAGCTATTATTTGTCTTCTTTGTCTTGGAAGGCGGCAGCTTCTTCTGGATGCTCTTCGGCGTAGCGACGCATCGCTTCGGCGGCAGCTTCGTCCTCAACGGTTTCGGTAGCGCGCTCAACTTCTTCTTCAGCAACTTCTTGCTCGGTTGGGCGGCCGCTTTCTTTCTCAAGTTCGCGAGCGGCTTCATTCATCTGCTGAAGGGTTTCTTCATCGGTGATGTCAGTGACAAGACGGTTAACTTCTTCTTCAGCGATTTCTTTGTCGCTCTTTGGTTTCTCGGTGTTCTGGAAAGGCTTGACGTATTTCTTTACAAGAATGACGGCTAAGACGATGATACCGAAGAAAATGACAAGAGCAAGGGTTATGAATAATGGGCTCTGGAAGAATTCCTCAATGCTGGCGTAGGTTCTCATTTCTTTTCTCCTTTAGTGGCTGGACGGTAAACGAATTTGTTCTTCACTTGGAGCTTTTCGTAATATCCTTCGCTGGCCAAGTGGTCCATCGAAGTACGGGCTGTCTCATAAGCGCAACGGCAGAACGATTTGTACTGCTGAATCGTGTAATAGCGGCCTGGGGTGCAGTGATTGGCTAAGAAAGTCGACTGCTTTCTGTTGAGGCTTGGGTTGGTCTCAAGGAGATAGCGGACGTATTCTTTGACTTCTTTGTCACTCAAAGTGTTGGCAGGCACGCCGAAACGATAGCCAGGAACGGAAGAGGTTTCCATCATCTCTTCTGGAGTGATGTATCCGCTTGGCTTTAACGCGTTCTTTGGTTCTTTTTTCTCGATGACTTGCTCTTCTTCAACCACTGGAGCTTCTTCAACTGCTGGAGTTGGTTCTTCAACCTTAACTTCCTCGACAGGTTCCTCAATTTGAGGTTCCTCGACTGGAGCGCTAGGTTTGACGATTTCCTCAGCCCTCTTCTCCTCTTCCGGGGAAAGGGTGTCGTATTCTTCCCTAAAGTGAGAGACACGAGCTTGCTGGATCTGATCTTTAAGAACGTCGAGCAAACGGTTGAGGGAATTCATGCATCCAAGGATGAAGTAAGTCAAATCGCCATCTTTCTTGCATTCTTTGATCGATTCCATGATGGCGTGATCGCTAAGAAGACCTTCAAGAGGAAGCATGAAAGCGCTGATGCCAGAGCTTCCGCCCGCATAGACATCCTTCGCTAAAAGGATGGATAACGGGTAATTGAGATCATCGAATGGCTGAATGTAGGCGACATAGAATAAAGCAGTCAGAGTATTGATGAGAAGCTTATCGGTTCCTTTGAGCATCTCAAAGAGACGTTCCATCATCGCTTCGATGTCTCTGGCTGGGGCTTTGTCGTAGTCATAGCCATTGATGATCGAGGTCGGACGGTAGGAACTTGGGCCTTCTTCGCGGTAGAACTTCGTGAGTTCAGGGACGCCAAGAAGATAGGTGAAAGCGTCGGCTAAGAAATTGTCGTCTGGTGGGAGGAGCCTTTGATCCTCGGCGAGATAATGGTCGAGGGTGTGGAGGTAATGGATGACAGGCGTATGCGTTGGAGCGTCTTCACGGTAGGTTCCGTTAAGCAAGGCTCTTGTCGAAATATCGCTGATCTCCACTCCTTCATAGACGGAAATAGCGCGGAGCCACGGGAAAAAAGCGTTCTTCCTGACTTCGTACTTCGCATTCTCATCGAGTCCACGGTAAAGCCTGAGAGTGTTGTCGATTTTGTTCTCAAACATCGCGATTTTGTCATTGATCACAGGAGTGAGCGTGACATAAAGCGGAGTTCTGTTGATCAAATAGATAGGAAGCTGGTAACGATACTGCTTTCTGTACTCTTCTTGCTCTTTCCAAAAGGAATCGACGAAAGTCGTGTTCAAAGCGCGAGACAATTCACGGCGATTAAGATACTTCTCGTCGGTATAAAGAGACGTGTATTTAGATGACATACCCCCATATTATAGGCAAAACGGGTATGTGAAACAATACGATAACTAAAAAACTACTAAAAGTAGGTGGCAATTATATTGAATTAGAAAGGTAGGACGCTACTTTTCGTTGCTTTCGTCAATTGAGAGGAGAGCCATGAACGCCTCTTGTGGAACCTCGACGGAACCGATGGCTTTCATTCTCTTTTTGCCTTCTTTTTGCTTCTCTAAAAGCTTCTTCTTACGGGAGATATCTCCGCCATAGCATTTGGCGAGAACGTCCTTGCGGACGGACTTGATGTCGCTTCTGGCGATGACTTTGCCGTTTATGGCAGCCTGAAGAGGAACTTCGAATTGCTGCTTAGGGATGATTTCTTTGAGTTTTGAGACGATGGCAAGGCCCCTGCTGTAGGCGCTCTTGCGATAAACGACCGTGCTTAAAGCATCGATTGGGTCGCCGTTTAAGTAGATATCCATCTTGGCAAGGTCGCTTGGTCTGAATCCGTCGAGCGTGTAGTCGAGCGATGCATATCCGCGGGAGACGCTCTTAAGACGATCGAAGAAATT
>CADBDO010000020.1 GCA_902793515.1 uncultured Erysipelotrichaceae bacterium
ATTTCAAGGCCATCAACGACAACTATGGACATAGCGTCGGAGACGAAGCCCTCATCTTCTTCGGAAAGGCCCTTCATGAAGAAGCGGAGACCATCAACGCGAACGCCTTCCGTATGGGAGGAGACGAATTCTCCGTCATCTTCTGCCGCCAGAGCATGAAAGACGTCGACGCCTTCATCAAGAGAATCTGCGATCGCCTTAAGAAAACGGAATTCACCTTCGAGCTCAAGTTCTCAACCGGCATCGCCAAATACGTCGAAGGCATGTCCGTCATCGACTTCCTTGATCTTGCTGACCGAGAGATGTACGAGCAAAAGAGGAAGAGCGAACTTACTCAGAAATAAAAAAAGCGCCCTGTTATGGGCGTTTTCTTTTGCCTCAGATATTTTTATTAAAATATTGCTCGACTTTTCCATAAATGAGAGTAGAGTACACGAGGGATAAATTTATGTACGATTTAGTTATCATTGGAGCCGGCCCAGCTGGTATCTTTACTGCTTTTGAACTTTTGAAAAGAGGAACCAAAAAGAAGATCCTCATGGTCGAAAAAGGCCACGCCGTCGAGCATAGGCATTGTCCTAAAGACAAGATTGGACACTGCATCAAGTGCGATCCATGCGCCATCACGACCGGTTTCAGCGGAGCAGGTGCCTTCTCAGATGGCAAGCTTTCGCTTAGCCACGCCGTAGGCGGAGAGCTTCCTGACCTCATCGGTGCCGATAGGGTTCAAAGCCTCATCGAATATACCGACAAGATTTATCTTGAGTTCGGCGCTGACAAGCACATCGAAGGAAGCGACAGCGACAATCCTGAGGTTAAGACCATCAGAAGGCATGCCATTGAAGCGGGCCTTCAGCTCATCGATTGCCCAATCCGTCACCTTGGAACCGAAAAGGCCCATGATCTCTATCTCGCCCTCGAAAAATACCTTCAGGAGCATGGCGTCGAGATCATCTTCGACAGCGAATGCTATGACCTCATCCTCAAAGGAGGGGAGGCCAAAGGCGTTAAGCTCCGCAAATACCACACTAACGAAGAACGGGTCGTCGAATGCAAAGACGTCGTCATCGCCGCTGGCAGAAGAGGCGCTGATTGGCTTGAGAAGATCTGTGCCAAATACGATATCGCCCACAAACCTGGCCCAGTCGATGTCGGTGTCCGTGTCGAGGTCCGTAACGAAGTTATGGAAACCCTCAACAAGACCCTCTACGAAGCCAAATTAGTCGGCTACCCAGGACCATTCAAAGACAAGGTCCGCACTTTCTGCCAGAACCCTGGCGGATTCGTCGCCCAAGAGAACTACGATGATGGCCTCGCCGTCGTCAACGGCCACTCATTCAAAGAGAAGAAGAGCGAGAACACCAACGTCTCCATCCTTGCTTCCCATAACTTCATGGAACCATTCGATCAGCCAATCCAATACGCTGAAAGATTCGGTGAACTCACCAACATGCTTGCGACCGGACACATCCTCGTCCAGCGTTTTGGCGACATCCTTGATGGAAAACGCACTTGGCCAAAAGAGCTTTCCCGCTCCAACCTCACCCCAACCTTAAAAGATGCGGTGGCAGGTGATATCACAGCCGCCCTCCCATACAGAACCATGACCGACATCATCAACTTCATGAAGGCGGTCGACCATGTTGTCCCAGGCTTTGCTGGACGCGAGACTTTGCTCTACGCCCCAGAGATCAAGTTCTATAGCAATAAGGTCAAAATGGACGATAGGCTTGCCACGAACGTCAAACACTTATACTGCCTTGGCGATTCCTCTGGCTGGACCCGCGGCCTCATGATGGCTTCCGTCATGGGCGTCTACTGCGGACAGATCCTTTCTGAACTCGAAGAAAAAGAGGGAAAATAAGAACCTTATGCGCTCCTCAGGCATCCTTCTTCCCGTGAGCGCCCTTCCTTCCGATTTTGGGATCGGAGATTTCGGCTCGAGCGCTTTCGAATTCGTCAAGCTCCTTAAGCAAGGCGGATTCAAGCTCTGGCAGATCCTCCCTCTCAATCCTTTGGGCTATGGCCATTCCCCATACCAGCCTTTTTCAAGCTACGCCCTTGATGAACTCTATTTCGATATCGAAGGTTTAACCGAGGAAAAGATTGAGCCTTCCTCAAAGATCGAATATGAGGAAATTGCCCACAAAAAACACGAAATCCTATACAAATCCTTCATGGATTCCAAAGAGAAAGACCATAAGAAGACCCTTTCTTTCATGAAAAAGAATGAATGGGTCAAGTCCTGGTCCCTCTTCATGACGCTTAAACGCAAGAACGCTATGGCAGCCTGGCATACCTGGCCTATCGAAGACCAAGAGAGCATCAATAACGACAACGGAGAACTTACTCCTGAGAGAGAATACGAAGTCTGGGTTCAGATGAAGCTCTATGAGCAGTGGATGCGACTAAAGAAGTTCGCGAATAAAAACGGCATCCGCATCATCGGAGACGTTCCTTTCTATGTCGGCTTCGACTCATGCGACGTCTGGGCCAACCAAGACTCCTTCTTGCTTGATGAGCACACCAAAGAACCGACCTTCATCGCCGGTGTACCTCCGGACTATTTCAGCGCGGATGGCCAAAGATGGGGCAATCCTATCTATAACTGGGATCTCTTTGAGAAGAATGGCTTCTCCTTCATCCTCAACCGTTTGAAGGGAAACGCTTCGTTATACGACATCGTGAGGCTCGATCACTTTAGGGCCTTTGACACTTTCTGGAAGATTCCTTCCTCATGCCCAACCGCCCAAGAAGGCGAATGGATTGAGGCTCCTGGATACAAGTTCTTCGACATCCTTAAGAAGGAGCTTAAGAAGACTGAGATCATCGCTGAGGACCTTGGTGAGCTTAGGCCTGAGGTCTATACCCTTAGGGACGCTTACGATTTCCCTGGTATGAACGTCCTCGAATTCACTTTCGAAGACATCAATTTCGACGTTAAGAAAGAGAATATGGTCGCTTATATTGGCACCCACGATAACGACCCGTTCGAAGGCTTCGTCCAAAAGATGAGCGAAGAACAGAAAGCCAAATGGCTCCTTGCCCTCAAAGGATATGAAGGGGAGAGCCTTAGGGAAAAGGTCATCGAATACCTTCTCTCCTTGCCAGCTAAGTACGCGATCATCTCAATGCAGGACGTCCTTGGCTTAGGCTCAGAGACGAGACTCAACTCCCCATCGATCATCAACGGGGATAACTGGACCTGGAAGATGAAGGATTACAAAGAATTCGTAGCCCTTCTCCCAAAGCTCAAGGAAAGCAATAAACGTCATAGGCGCTAATTGATTATTTGTGAAATTCTCTCTTGTGGTAGACGAGTCACTTGACTATAATAACGAAGCGCCTCTATAGAGGACATGAGTTAATGGGTAGTTAGCTCAGCTGGGAGAGCATCTGTTTGACGTACAGAAGGTCAGGGGTTCGAGCCCCTTACTACCCACCAATCTAAAAATGAACCGAACATGACGAAACATGTTCGGTTTTTTCGTACATTTCAAAAAACTCACATGTATGTAAATTGGAGGGGGTTATTTGTGCAAACGATTTGAGACATATTAATATGCGCATAATATGTTGATAGTATACACATATGGATTTATCATTGTTGCGGAGGCGAAAACCATGGCAAAAATAAGCACTAATATCTCCATCGATCCCGCATTGAAAGAAAAATCCATCGAACTTTTTTCCGAATTTGGATTGGACTTGTCTACCGCTATTTCGTTATTTCTCCAACAGTCTGTGAGGGAACAAAGAATTCCTTTCGAGATTCGCTTAGAAATCCCTAATAAAACAACTAAAGAGGCTTTATCCGAATACAGCGAGATGAAGAAGAACAAGGAAAAGTACAAGCGGTATTCAAAGTTTGCGGATATTTTAAAGGAGGTTTAAGGCAAGGCGAATCAAGTATCACAAACATAGATTCATTTAGAAGAAACGGCTTGTGCATTAAGCCTTTTTTCTTTTTTTCTCGAAAAAATGAAACTAGAATGTAAATAGCAAAAGGAGTTTACATATGGCTAAACCAGCACCAAAAGCAAAGCCAGCTGTGGCTAAAAAACCAGCAAAAGCTGCCAAACCAGCTGCGAAACCAGCAAAAGCTGCCAAACCAGCTCCTGCTAAGAAACCAGCCCCGAAGAAAGAGGAGAAGAAAGGACCGACCGCAGGTGCTTCCTACCATCTTTCCAAGAGAGCAAGCGACAATAAGTGGCAAGTCTTCTTGACTGGCTCAGATAAAGTCATCAAGACGTTTGACACCAAAGCCGAAGCCCAGGAATACACCAAGAAGATGGCCGCCAACACCGGTCGCACTATCTTGACCCACGCTTCCAAAGGCGCTTCCAAAGGCAAGATCCAAAAGAGATAAAAACAAAAGGCACCATTCAGTTGGTGCCTTTTCTTATTCGAAGGTTATCTCGTCTGAGATGATCTTTTTCTCGTCCCCGTCGATGATGCCGATTAAGGAACCGTCTTCATCGATCCTCAGGACTTTGATTTCTTTCTTCTCGCCGTTATAGGTGCAATAGCAATCTTTTCCTTTGAGATAACTGTTCTCATTGATGACCTTTAGGTAATCGGATTTCTCTTCTTTTAGAAGAAGGAGCTCTTCTTTGATTATCTTGTAGAGGTCTTTTTTGATGTCCCTCAAATCCATAGGGGAACCAGTCTCTAATCTGATTGAAGTAGGGGTCCTGAAGAATCCTTCTGGGAACGTCTCCTGATTGACGTTAAGGCCGATGCCGATGATGGTGGCGTCAACCTTCTTATGGCTCACGGATTCAAGAAGAATGCCACAGATCTTCTTCTCGTTCGCATAGATATCGTTAGGCCACTTGATGGAAACGTTTTTGAGGCCGATTTGCTGAAGATATTTGAAAACCGCGCTTCCGGCCACCAAAGACAATTTAGGCGCGTTTTGTAAGAGTTTTTTGTCTTTTATGAGGACTGAGAACATCAAAGACTCATCTTTGTCCGCTTCCCAGCTTCTTCCTAATCTTCCTTTGCCTTTCTTCTGGTATGAAGCGTCCACGAAGGAGAGGTTCTTGTAGATACGGTAATTCTCTTTGAGATAGGTGTTCGTTGAATCAACCTCATTGAAGTGGACTCTTCTGCTTGGGAGAAGGACATTCACGTATCTTGAAGAAATGAATGAGGCGATTCCTAATTTCGCGATATCAAACGGTATGTATGGGGCGAGGAACAAGGTGAAGGCCGCTCCAAGGGTGAAGTCGCTCTTTCCCTTAACGAGGGTAAGGATGAGATAGCCATGGACGAAACCAACCGCGTATAACGCGATAAGGGACACGCTGGAGCCGATTAAGCTCTTCCATAGCTCATTGCCCATCCTCTTAAGCAAAACGTCGCTGAAGAGGTGATTTAGGAGGATTACGAAGAAGAAGCCATACACAAACCCAAATGTAGGGGATGCCGCATAGGCGATTCCTCCTCCAAACCCTGCGAACACAGGTATGCCAATAAGTCCCATCAATATGTAGAGGCCAATGACGATAAGGCCATCGACCAAAGAGAGGAAATTGGCAATAAGAAAAACCGTAAGGAGCTGCAAGGTGAACTTGCAATATCCGACATCGATCGAGATGAAGGAAGACACAATGAGAAGCGCTAGAAAAAGCGCATCAAGGGTCATCGCCCTTACGGTTTTGCTTTTCATATTGAATTGCCTCTAAAACAATTAGCCAATCATGGAGAGCAAGATGCCCGCCGCGATAGCACTACCGATGACGCCTGCGACATTAGGTCCCATAGCGTGCATGAGAAGGTAGTTGTCTGGGTCTTCCTCTTGTCCGATCTTATGGACGACACGAGCGGCCATAGGAACGGCGGAGACACCAGCGGCACCAATCATTGGGTTGACCTTGCCTTTGGTGATGAGGCACATAAGCTTTCCACCCAAGAGACCGCAGATAGCGGCGATGATGAAGGCTAAGATGCCAAGGACGAAGATCATAAGGGTCTTCGGCTGGAGGAAGGTCGTGCCGATGGCGGTGGCGCCAACGGATAATCCTAAGAGGATGGTGCAGATATAAAGAAGCGCATTCGAAGCCGTGTGAACGAGGTTAGGAACGACACCGCTTTCTTTGATGAGGTTACCAAACATCAAGCAGCCAATAAGTGGGGTGCAGCTTGGGACGAGGATGCAGCAGATGAGGGTGACGATGATCGGGAAGAGGATCTTCTCGCTCTTGGTCACTTCTTTAAGCGTCTCCATCTTGATGCTTCTCTCTTTCTTGGTGGTGCAGAGTTTGATGATTGGAGGGAAGATGACTGGAACAAGGGCCATGTAGCTATAAGCCGCAAGGGCGATGCCGGCGGTCAATTCCGGTCTAGCAAGCTTGTTGCTCACGAGAATGGCGGTTGGGCCATCGGCTCCACCGATGATACCGATACCGGCAGCATCTCCAACGGTGAAGTCGAAGACGTTTGGCCAGATGCCAGAAAGGGCGATCGCGCCAAGGAAGGCGGCGAAAATACCGATCTGGGCGGCAGCACCGAGAATCATGGTCTTCTTATTTGCAATAAGCGGACCGAAATCAGTGGTCGCACCGATACCGATGAAGATAAGGCATGGATAAAGCTCGCACTCAACACCTAAGTGGAGGTAGCCTAAAAGGCCTCTTTCCGCAATGTTTCCAGCAGCATCATAGGTTATATAGATGGCTGGGAAGATGTTGACGAGGATCATGCCGACGGCAATCGGGATGAGAAGATAAGGTTCGTATTTCTTCTTGATGGCGAGGAAAAGGAAGAATGCACCCACACCAATCATGATGAGGTTCATCCAGCCATCGCCTTTGAAGAAGTTAACGATGCCTGTCGAATTGAGGAATTCGAGGATCAGGTCCCACATACTTACTCCAAGACGATGAGGGCGTCGCCGTTATTGACCATGGCGCCTTTGGAAACGCAGATGGCTTTGACGGTGCCAGCAGCTGGGGATTTGATCTCGTTCTCAAGCTTCATGGCTTCAAGGATAGCAATGGTATCGCCTTTGGCGACTTTGGCGCCGGTAGCGACTTTGATTTCAAGGATCTTGCCAGCCATAGGAGCTGGGACTTTGGTTCCGCCAGCGACTGGAGCAGCAGCTGGAGCGGCGGCTGGGGCGGCAGCAGGAGCGGCAGCTGGAGCAGCGATTGAACCAGCGCTCTCTTTGACCTCTTCGAGTTCGACCTCGTAGAGTTTGCCGTTGACTTTGACTTTGTAGATTTTCATAACAAACCTTCCTTAATTGATTTCTTTAACAGAAACGACGCGAACGTCGCTCTTATGGGTGAGGCGGTAATCGATGGTGGCGACAAGAACTGCGGCCATCATGTCATCGTCCTTGATGGTGACTTCTCCGCTTGGAGCAGGAGCAGATGCACTTTCTTTGGCTTTTTTGGCTTCGTCAAGCTCTTTCTTGAGGTCGAATAAGCCAGTGATTTTGAAGACAAGGTAAGTGACGCCAATGATGATTAAGAGGATGGCAAAGACCATGGCGATGGCAAGGACGCTATAAAGGGCTCCTTCGCCAACGCTGATGGTGGTGTCTTTGCTGATTGTGTCATAAACAGGCAAATACATTAGTTGTTACCTCCTAAGACGACATTGAATTCCTCAACTTCATCATCTTTTGGACCATATTTCTTGCCTAAGAATTCGAGGGCGTTCTTCTCGAAAAGAGCGATTGAGAGGACATCTTCATCGCATTTTGCGATGTCTTTGTACTTCTCTTTCAATTCTTCGAACTCAGGGGCGATGAGATCGGCTGGACGGCAGGTGATGACCTCGTCATCGCCGATGATCTTCTTCTGGACCTCTTGGTTGATTGGGGCAGGGGCCTTGCCGTATTTGCCATGGAGATAGTCTTTGATCTCTTTTGGAACGAGTTTGTAGCGTTCGCCGGAGATGACGTTCATGACGGCCTGGGTGCCAACCATCTGGGAAAGAGGGGTGACAAGAGGCGGGTAGCCAAGGTCTTTCCTGACATTTGGGACTTCCTTAAGGACATCTTCAAGCTTGTCGGAAGCGTTTTGCTGCTTGAGCTGGGAGATGAGGTTAGAAAGCATTCCGCCAGGAACCTGGTATTTGAGGATATTTGGATTGAAGGAAAGGACTTTCGGATTGAGAAGGCCATTCTCAAGGTACTTCGCTCTGATCTTGCTTAACGCAGCGGCTCCTTTGTTAAGGCAGTCGAGGTTGAGCTTTGGATCGTATTTGGTTCCCTTGAGGGCGAAGTTAAGGGATTCGGTGCAAGGCTGTGAGGTGCCGCCAGCAAGCGGGCTCAAAGCGGTGTCGACGATGTCAACGCCGGCTTCGATGGCTTTTTGGATGGTCATCTCAGCGATGCCGCCGGTGCAGTGGGTATGAAGCTCGATTGGGAGCTTGGTGTTTTTCTTTAACTCTTTGATGAGCTGATAGGCATCACCAGGGAGAAGGACGCCAGCCATATCCTTGATGCAAAGGGAATCGGCTCCAAGGGCCTCAACCTGCTTAGCAAGGTCGACATAGTAGGCGATGGTGTGGACAGGAGAAGTGGTGTAGCTCAAAGCGATCTGGCACTCTCCGCCATATTTTTTCGTGGCTTTGACGGCGCATTCGAGGTTCCTGATGTCATTGAGAGCATCAAAGATACGGATGATGTCAATGCCGTTTTCGATTGATTTCTGGACGAATTTCTCAACTACGTCATCGGCGTAGTGACGGTATCCGAGGATGTTTTGTCCTCTGAAAAGCATCTGGAGTTTGGTCTTCTTGCAAAGAGCCTTCGCTTTGCGGAGTCTCTCCCAAGGATCTTCGTTAAGGAAGCGGATGCAGGCGTCGAAAGTGGCGCCGCCCCAAACTTCGATGGCGTGATATCCGGCATCGTCCAACTCCTTAAGGACGGAGAGGACCTCTTCGGTGTTCATCCTGGTCGCGAAAAGCGACTGGTGACCGTCCCTAAGTGATGTTTCGACGATTTTTAAAGCCATGTTGTCTCCTTATTTGGCAGCTTTTTTGGCTTCTTCGACGACGACTTTGATAGCGTCGATGGCGTCTTGTGGAAGCTTGTTGAAGTCATCGAGAGTGGAGACATATTCAAGTCTGTCTTCCATACGGAGGGCAAGCTGTTTGATGTACTCTGGATCTTCGAATGGGACTTCGAATCCTTCGAGAGGATAGTACTCAAGAGAGGAGAATGGGCCAAATGGAACGAACTTGGCTTTCTCAAGAACGATGTCTTCGATTAAGCCAAGGGTATCGGCTGGTTTGACCTTCTTCTCGAGGAAGGAACCGGTGTTGATGATGTAGCAATCGATGCCGAGTTTCTTGTTCTCGAAGAGGGATTTGAAGGAAGCGTAATCCTTGCCAAGCTCATAGAGTCTGAATGGGTTGGCATAAGGAACGATGACAAGCTGGTTTGGATCTTGTCCTGGGATGTATTCAGCAGAGCTACGCTTGGTGGCAAGGGTGGCACCCATGACGGAAGCGAGAGCTGGATCTTTGACTTTGACGACTGGAGGAAGGGTTGGGTCCTTCATGATCCAGAAGATGGCGTTGGTTGGCTCTTTGAACTCAAACTCACGGTTTGGAGTGGCAAAGATGGACTTAACGGTACGGCCGTTGCCGTTGGTGATATCTTCGGTGACAGGAACGATCTTACCTTCGTTATCGACGGTGGCGCCGACGTTCTGGATGGTAAGGAAGTACTTGGACTGGTCTCTGGTGAGAGGGTAGTCAGCAGTCTTGTCGAAATATGAAGGCTCAAGGGAGATGGAAGAACCATCGGTGTTGTTGATGATGAAAGCGTCATCGTGGAGGACGGTGGTGTCGAAACGTCCGCCGTGGTCACTTAAAGTGATGGTGGACTTACCAGAACCGGAAAGACCGAAGACGGAGATGACTTTCTGTTTGCCGCCTTCGAGGTTGAATCTCTTCTGGCCGCCATGGCAGGAGGTGTAGCCGTGTCTGTTGGCAACGGTCCAGTCTTGTGCTCGCCGAAGTAGCGCATGCCAAGAAGAACGGCACAGTTGTTGTCCTTATCGAAGAGGGCGAGTCCGTCTGGGTAGTCTTTGGTGTAGCAATCTGGGTCGGAGTAGATGAATAAATCGCCTTCTCCTTCGATGAGCTTGCTTTCCTTATATAACTTAGTGAAATATTCGTTGTCGGCGTTCTGGAAGTTGAGCATCCAGGAGTAGAGGGTGTTCTCATATCCCTCTGGAACGAGAAGATGGGCTCTAAGCATGAAATCATGGGCGAGTCCGACATAGGCGATGCCATGGTACCATTTCTTGGTGTGGCCGCCGAAGATGACTTCTCTGACCTGGCCGGCGTATTTGTCGCGGTTGGTATCGTCAACGAGTCTCCTTAAACGGGCCTGTCTGCCAGTGATGAAACCATCATTGAAGAGCAAGACCTTCGCGTCTTTTGGAAGGCCGAGTTCTTCGGCTTTGACGACAGGGAGGTCGGTAACAGTGGTGCCGACGGAATTCTTGGCGAGCTCATAGGCCTCAGCAATGTTCTTAACGGTGTGAACGTTGTTGCGGTAGAAAGCGGCCTCGATGGTGGATCTGAGTCTGGAATAGTATTGGGGCGAAACAGCACCAATTTCTTCACGTTTGAAGTTGTACTTTGTTGACATAAAATTTGTCCTTCCTGTGATTCTTAGGGATTATTTTTTCACAAAAGTTCCCATGCTAACATAGTACCCTAACTTTTCTTGCATGTGCTAGCAAAAAAGTAGTTTTTTATATAAATATAACCATCAACGATTTCCCTTACCGATTTACCGAAAAAGGAAGCGTTCGCAAAAAGAGGCGAAAAAACGGCCAAAATGTGGGGACTTTTGAAAAAAATTCACAATGTTCTTTTCAAGAAAAAGAAGTGAGTCGATAATGTTGGGCATGGAAAAAATTATCGTTCTCGATTTCGGTGGTCAATACAACCAGCTCATCGCCCGTCGCGTGAGACAGTTCAAGGTGTATTCCGAGATCTTAGCATTCAATCACGACCTCTCTGTTCTTTCTGATCCTGAAGTCAAAGGCATCATCTTCACCGGCGGACCTAACTCCGTCTATGCGGAAGGATCCCCAACCATCGACAAGAAGATCTTCGAGCTTGGCAAGCCAATCCTTGGCATCTGCTATGGCGCCCAGCTCATGGCCCATCTTCTTGGAGGAGAAGTCGGAACCGCTGAGAAAGGCGAATATGGACCTGTTGGCCTCCATATCAACAATAAGAGCGATATTTTTGAATCCGTTAAACCTGAATTAAGCGTCTTCATGAGCCACCGTGACCAAGTCAACAAACTTCCGGAAGGCTTCACCAGAACCGCTTCAACCGATACCTGTCCAAATGCCGCTTTCTCAAATGAAGCGAAGCATTTATATGCCGTCCAGTTCCACCCAGAAGTCACCCATAGTGAGCAAGGTCTCAAGATGCTTGAGAACTTTGTCCTCAATGTCTGCGGTGCCAAGCAGGAGTGGGACTCCTCTTACTTTGTGAACAAGAAAGTCAAAGAGATCCAGGCCAAAGTCGGCGACCACAAAGTCATCTGCGCCCTCTCTGGCGGCGTTGATTCCGCCGTCACGGCTGCTCTCCTTGAAAAAGCCCTTGGCGACCAAGTCATCTGCTATTTCATCGACCATGGCTTGATGCGCAAAAACGAAGGCGACGAAGTCGAATCCGTCTTCGGCGACAAGAGCCGCTTCCAGCTCAAGTTCAACCGCCTCAACAAAGGCGACCTCTTCCTTGGCCGCTTAGCAGGCGTCAATGAGCCAGAGCAAAAACGTAAAATCATTGGCAAAACCTTCATCGATTGCTTCGGTGAGGCTTTGAAGGATGTCGCCAACGGCGCATATCTTGCTCAAGGCACCATCTATCCTGACCGCGTCGAATCCGGTTTAGGTGCCAGCGCGACCATCAAGAGCCACCATAACGTCGGAGGCCTTCCAAAGGATCTTCCGTTCATCGGTCTTGTCGAGCCTCTTGATGAGCTCTTCAAGGATGAAGTTCGTGAAGTCGGATATTACCTTGGCCTTCCAGAGAGCCTTGTCGAAAGACAGCCATTCCCAGGCCCAGGCCTTGCCACCCGTATCGTTGGCGAAGTCACTCCTGACAAAGTCAGAATCGTCCAAGAAGCCGACTATATCTTCAGAGAAGAGATCGCTAAGAGCGGAATCAAACCTGCCCAATACTTCGCTGCTCTCTCGAATATGAAGAGCGTTGGCGTCAAAGGCGATGAGCGTTCCTACGATTACTCCGTCGTCCTCCGTGCCGTCGACACCGATGACTTCATGACCGCTAAGCCAACTAGGCTCCCTTATGAGCTTCTCACCCTTGTTGCCGATCGTATCGTCAATGAGGTTAGGGGAGTGAACCGCGTGCTCTTTGATTTCACGACCAAACCACCGGCGACCATCGAGCTTGAATAAAGAAAAAAGGACGCAATCGCGCGTCCTTTTTATTTTAATAAAACTTATCTGTCCAAGAATTTCTCGTCGTAGCGTTTTCTCGCGGCGGCAATCGTTTCTTTGGCGGCTTTTGAGTCACGGTATCCTTCGACGATGGTCTCTTTGTTGTACTCAAGCTCTTTGTAGTGCTTGAAGAAGTGGGAGATCTCTTCGAGAAGATGCTGTGGAAGATCGCTAAGCTCTTCGTAAGTGTTGTAGTCAGGATCGTTTTCGCAGACGGCGATGATTTTCTCATCGACCTTGCCCCCATCGGTCATCTTGAGGGTGCCGATTGGTTTGCATCTCACAAGCGAGAGAGGAACGATTGGCTGAGTGCAGAGGATAAGGACATCAAGAGGGTCATGATCAAGACCCCAAGTCCTTGGGATGAAGCCATAGTTCTGTGGGTATTGGGTAGCCGTATAAAGAATGCGGTCAAGGATAAGCGCACCCGACTCTTTGTCGAGCTCGTATTTGTTTTTGCTGCCAGCTGGGATTTCGACGCAGGCCAAGAAGTGATCTGGCGTGATTCTGGCGCGTGATATTGCGTGGAGAATGTTCATTGCTTTCTACCTCCTTTCCCATTATAGCAATGTAAATTTTGAATGACACATTCCTGCTCCCTCTTCTTAAAGAAAAGCGAGAAAAGAGAATAAAAAGTCCAAAAAATATTTAACAAAGCGCTAAACTTAATGTACATTAAGTCTCATTAAGGGAAAATAGGTCTTCATGGAAAAGAAGAAGTCGAGATGGTTATTTTCTATTAATACCAAAATCAGCGCCCTCATTCTGGCGTGTGCCCTTTGCATCGCGACCGGCATCTCGGTTTTCACTTACTTCCATCTAGGCAACGTCTTAGACAAAATCGCTACGGAAGAGATGAATCTTTACTGCGCCGACAAAGGTACGGAATACGATTCGATGCTTTTCACGGTTGAAACAAGCGTCAATTCCCTTTGTAACTATGCCGCGAAAGAAGCGGGAAGCGCTGACGACCTCAAGAACTCGCAAACCCATAGGGAATCGACCCTCGAAAGAATCGAATCCCTTCTCCTTTTCATGGCTGAGGAAATCCCTAATTCAAACGACGTCTATTTCCATTACACGATCGAGATAACAGGTGAGGGCAACCTCGAAGAAGGCGTTTTCTATTCACGAAATGAAAGCGGCACCTTCAGCGAACTCCCGATCACCCAGATACAGACGGCTAGCGATGAAGCCGACACCATTTGGTACACGACCCCATTAGAAACCGGCCACGCCTTATGGATGGAGCCTCATTATGACGGCTCAATCAAGGACGTCATGCTTTCTTATGTCACCCCGGTCTACTGTGGGAACGACGTTATCGCTGTCCTTGGCATCGACATCAACTTCCATGAGTTCCTTGAGGAAGTAGACCAAATCAAATACAAAACCTCTGGCTACATGTACCTCAAATCAGGCGATGGCAAGGTCCATTACCACCCAGAGACAATCAACGACGAGCACCACGGAGATGAAGCCGACCTCATCATCTCAAACGAAGAGCTCATGCATTCGGAGAAGACCGAGAACAAAGTCATCCATTATCGTTATAACGACCTCGATAGGGTCATGGTCTTCGTCACGTTAAGGAATGGCATGAAACTCATCCTTTGCGATTCATATGACGAGATCTTCGAGGCAAGGGATAGCGCCATCAACACGATGATCCTCATCACGATGGGCTTCGCTCTCCTCTTTGTTGCCGTGAGCGCCATCATCGCCCATAGGATCAACTCCCCATTAAGGCATCTAGCGAGAGTCGCTAGGTCCCTCAGCAAGAACGTCAACTCCAAGGTCGAATTCCCGAAGGCGGGAAAAGACGAGGTTGGCGACCTTACCCGCGCTCTCCAAATTGGCGTCAGCGAACTCCAAAGCCAGCACGCTCTTTTAGAGAACATGGCCTACTACGATCACCTCACCAAAGTCAGAAACAGTGCCTTCTATTCAAAAACAACAGAGGCCCTTGATGAAGACATTAAGGAAGGGAAGGCCAATTTCGGCGTCGTCATGCTTGACGTCAACTTCCTCAAAGAGGTCAACGACCATTATGGCCATGCGACCGGCGACATCGTCCTCACTAGGTGTGCCGAGGTCATCGCTGAAGCTTTCGCCGATGATGAAGTCTTCCGTGTTGGCGGAGACGAATTCGTCGTCATCCTTAGGGGCGAGAGAATCAAAGAAGCCGACTCTTGCATGAAATTCATGGATAGGCTCATCGAGCACAATAACGACAAGGCCGACAAAGACTTTATGAAGATCTCAATTTCTTATGGTTTCGCCGTCCATGAGAAGAAGGACTACAACTACGAAAGCGTCTATCGTAGAGCGGACCGCAAGATGTACGACATGAAGCGCAAAGTCCACATCAGCCGTAAGAAAAAGCCAAGCAAAGATAATTAAAAGGAGGCCGCGAAAGCCTCCTTTTTTTGAAAATAATTTCGATTTGCCAGGGATTTTTATCCTAACGCAGTATCAAGCACCATCATGAGGACGAAGCCAATCATGAGTGACCAAACGCCTTCATGGCTTCCCTTTTCGGATTGAAGGTCAGGGATCATCTCTTCGGCGATGACGTAGAGCATACATCCTGCCGCGAAGGCTAAGGCCCACGGCATAAGAGGCTCAACGAGGAAGGCCAAGAAGAGACCTAGTACGGCAGCGATAGGTTCAACCGCGCCTGACATCGTTCCATAAAGGAACGCTTTTCCGCTGTTTCCGGTCTCGCCAGCAAACGGCAAAGCAACAACAGCACCCTCAGGGATGTTTTGGATACCGATACCGATTGCAAGCATAAGCGCGCCCATCACCATCGAATCCGCACCAGGGTTCCCGGCGAAGACAGCAGCAAGGGCAACGCCATAGGCAATGCCAACTGATAAACCTTCTGGGAAGTTATGGATCGTGACGGCCATGAACATCTTTGTGGTCCTTGAGATGCGGACATTCCTGATGCCTTCTTCCTCGTTACGCTGAACGTGGAGGTGAGGG
Organism: uncultured Erysipelotrichaceae bacterium; assembly: GCA_902793515.1. Lineage (GTDB taxonomy): Bacteria > Bacillota_I > Bacilli_A > RFN20 > CAG-826 > UBA4951. The sequence goes on from CADBDO010000020.1 coordinate 15,447, forward strand.
GTGAGTTTGTCGATGCCCCAAAGGAAAGCGGCACCTAAAAGAACCGAAATCAAAACCACGGCGAAGGAAGACATATAAGAAACTTCGCTCTCTAAGGCAGGGACGATAAGCGAGAAGATGGAAGCCGAAAGCATGATCCCGGCCGCGAAGCCAAGGAAGGTGCGGTTGAGCTTAGGGCTGATCGACTTGCCTTTGAAAAAGAGGACGAAGGATGAGCCTAGCGTCGTGCAAAGGAGGATGAGGGAGATGCCGATTACGGCGTTAACAATCGGTGACATATTGCCTTATTTTAACATTAGAGCTTCCAGTGAATAAGAGTTAGTCATGCCTAACTAACCCAAGAATGGATTATAGCACGCATCTATTTATTTGAGTAACGAAACTGTAAAAAACTGTAGCAGTAGTTGTGGATAAGAAAAAAATGCCCAATCTGCTGGACATTTTTCTTAGAAAATGATTGGAGCACCAGGCGGGAATCGAACCCGTGTGAGCAGCTTGGGAAGCTGCCATTCTACCATTGAATTACTGATGCATGGCGCCTAAATACTATATGAAAATCATGGTCTTTCTTCAAGTCAAATGAGGCCTTCGAAAGGCTATGCGACTTTGTGTCCAAAGAGAAGAACCATTTGTTTTCACAAAAAACTTCAAAAAAAGGGGCTATAGCCACTTTTAAATAATGTAAAGCTTTGTTACACTTTATAAGAAATATCCGAAATATTTCATAAAACCTGGAACCTGAAATGTTAAATTCAATAGATTTTGCTGTTATCACTTATGACGCCAACTGGGTGATTTCTTTAGTGATTGCCCTCCTTATCACCGCTCTTGGTGATTTCTTGATGTTCAAATACGTGAGCCGTCACCCAATCTTCATTGGCTCCATCATCCTTCTTGAAGCAGGGATTGTCGTCGCTTTCTGTGTCCCTAACTTCGATCTCTTAGGAATCATCTGTGCCATCGCCGTCATCTTGCTTGTTTCTGGCGCTGTCCTTATCAACATGAACAGCGTCCGCAACAACATGGTCAATGGCATCTTCAAGAAAGACTTCTTCAAGAGGAAGAAGGTCGAACCAGAGATGGTCTTCGACCGCGATGACCTCTACAAAGCCATCCACAAAGCCGTCATCGATATGTCGATGATGAAGCGTGGCTGCCTCATCACCTTCATGAAGAAGGACGATCTCCTTGATGAGAGCAAAATCCCATCCGTCGTCAAGCAGCGTGGCGTTGACGTGAACGCTCCAGTCACCCCAGAGCTCCTTGAGACCATCTTCTATGTCGGCACCCCACTCCATGATGGCGCCGTCATCATCAAAAAAGACAAAATCGCCAGAGCCGCTGTGTTCTTTGTCGCGACCTCTAAGCCTCTTACTGGCAAGTACGGTTCCCGTCACCAGGCTGCCTTGGGCATCTCCGAGAACACCGACGCCGTCACCATCATCGTCTCTGAGGAAACCGGCCGCATCGGCATCGCTTTCCAAGGCGATATCACCCCAGTCACCCCAGACACCTTCATGCGCGTCTTCGAAGAAGATATGGCCTATGTCTCCGTCGAAGAAGACGAACAAGTAATCTCTTTTTCAAAAATATAAAGCGATTTTTATCCTTTTGGCGTGCCTAGGCATTCCATTTGTTGATACAATGAACAAGTCTATTTAATAGACGCGAAAAGAAAGCAATGCCATTTGAAGTCAGACTCACAATCTTCATCGTTGGCGCCATCTTCGCCTTAGGGCTTCTTGGCGTGTGGTTTTTCTATACTCCGCTCAGAAAGAGGAAATTCCGCCATAACCCTAAAGAGGTCTTCTATAAAGACGTCAGGAAAGTCGCCGATGACGGCGATTACTATCTCGTCAACAATGTGGAGTTCGATATGGGAAACGGCAACACCATCACCATCGATCACCTTCTAGGTGGAGATAAATTCCTCTACGTCATCATGGACCACTATTTCGAAGGGGCCATCAGCGCAAAAGCGGAGGACTTCTACTGGGTCTATTACGTCAAAGACCATAAGACCACCCTCAAAAAGGAAATCCGTTCCCCAATCATGGAGACGAAAGAAATCGTCCATCGCCTTTCAATGATGAGCGGCCTTCCAATCAACTTCCTTGTCGGCATCGTCCTCATCAACAGCGATTGCTTCGTGAGCCGCTACCAAAACGTCGACAGTGAGGTTCAGCTTGTTAGCGCAAATAGACTAGGCGAGGTCATCGCCTCATACGAAAACAAAGAGGTGGAAGCCTTCAACACCGAAGACCTCCATCGTGTCATCCACGAGATCCACGACCTCTCGGAGAAAACCAAAAATGCAAAATCTGAATAAAGACGCCTTAGATATCGATGTCGCCAAAGAATCCCGCAAAGGCTTTGGCTCCCTCTTAAAAAGAAGCGCCCCATTCCTAGGGCTTTTCTTCTTAATTGCCGTCCTTGTATGGCTCATTGACTACGCTTTGTCATATGTCGGAGCCGGGACCATTTTCATCACCGTTTTGATCGTGGGCGCCCTCATCATCCCGTTCTATTTCGCCTCTCTTATCTGCTCATACCTCGAAGCGAACGATAGGCCTGTCGCCGCGAAGGTCTATTTCAAAACCGCGGGAATGTATTTCAGCCCAACCTTCTTCGGGTCTTTTAAGATTCTCAAGGCCGCTTTGATCTCGCTCCTCGCGTCGATCGTCGCATACATTCTCTTCAGCATCGTCTATCTCAATGCCTCATCGCTATTTGATCCAGCCCTCATGGAAGATGTTGATACTGTATACTCTTACGTTCTAGCAGGGGATGCCGAAGCCGCGAATAACTTCCTTCAGAATTCCGTGCCTCTTATGACTTATTCGAGATTCGCCGCCTTTGCGACGGATGCCGGATTCATCCTTCCGTTCTTATATCTTATTTCGAGAGCGAGCATCACCGTCTTCATCCGTGACTTCATGCCAACCCCTGACTCAAGAACCATCAACGCCGCCTACAAAGAGGCTCTCAGAGGCGGATCGTATGGATACGACGCCGATTACTTCAAATCCACTTGGTGGGTTTATCTCATCCTCCTTGCCTTCTATGCTGGAGGAACGGTAACAGGTTATTTCCTTCTTGAAGGACATCCACACATTGGAATCCTCATGAACCTCGTCGGCGTTGGCTTCATGATCGTCCCTCTTGTCATCCTTCTCCCGTATTTCGTCCTCGTCCTCGATAATCTTTTCAGGAAATACAAGACAGGCTTCGCGAAAGCGGTGGTCGATATCGCCAGGCGCGTCTTTGAGCAATATAAGTACACCAATCAGATCAGCGAAGAGGAAGCGGCAAAATACGAAGAAGCCCTCAAACAGGCTGAGGAAAGCATCATGAATGGAACCATCAATAACCCCGATGTTTATGATGCAGAAGACCCTGACGAAGAAAAAGAAGACAAATAATTCTTTTTAAGATTAAAAAGAAAGCCTCAAAATACCGAGGCTTTTTTTCTTACCTATTGCATTTAATAAAACGGTTTTGGCATAATTAGTACAGTTGGTACAATTAATGCAGATTCATTTCACAGGTACAAAACCGATCTTTGAGGAGATCGTCGAGCAAATAAAACTCTACATTGATATGGGTATCCTCAAGCCACAGGATAAGCTTCCTTCCGTCCGTGAGCTTGCTCTTTCCCTTACCATCAACCCAAACACTGTTATGCGTGCGTATCTCGCCCTAACGGATATGGGTTATTTAGTGAGCCTTCCTAAAAAAGGCATCTACGTGGCACCGAAAGAGAATAGGAAAAAAGAAGAAGAGGTGGACCTTCTTTCCTCTTATGTAGAGAAGACTTTGACCGACCTGCTTGCTAGTGGTATCGGCATTTCCCAAATCGAAGACGCATTACAAAAACTCAAAAAAGGAGAAAAGCAATGATTGAGATAACCAATCTGACCAAGTCATACGACGGTCAGGTCGTCATTAAGAATTGCAACGCCAAAATCCAAGACGGCTCCATCAATGGACTCGTCGGTGAAAACGGCGCTGGCAAATCGACCCTTCTTCGTCTCATCGCCGGTGTCCTTAAAGCGGACTCTGGCAGTATCCTTCTCGATGGGGAAGAGATATTTGAGAACCCAAACGCCAAATCCAAGATTTTCTTCTTGGCCGATGAGCCGTACTTTGGCAAAAACGCCCACATCAGAGATCTGACCATGCTTTATTCGATCTTCTTCGATGGTTTTACCGCCCAGGAATTCAAGAAGAATCTTATCCGCTATCACGTCGACATCGATAAGCCTCTCAATTCCTTCTCAAAAGGCATGAGAAGAAAGGCCTATCTTGCCGCTGCGCTTGCCTCACACGCTGACATCATCCTCATCGATGAGGCTTTCGACGGACTTGATCCATATAGCCGTAACGAATTCAAGAAAGACCTCATCGAACTCATCGACAAGAATCCAAAGACCACAGTCGTCATCGCTTCACATTCACTTCGTGAACTTGGTGATATCTGTGACTCCTACTCCCTTGTCGACAATGGCCAAATCAGCGATGACTTCGTCGAGGCCAAGAACCTCCACAAGGTCCACCTTGCCTTTAGTGACGAAGGTCCAGCTGACTTATCCGCCCTTAAGCCTCTTATGGTTAAGCGCGATGGCCACTTCCTCGTCATCGTCACAGATGAGACCGAAGTGAGGATCCGTGCTTTCTTCTCCCAATATAAGCCTCTTATGCTCGACATCGTTCCACTTACTGTCGAAGAGGCCTTCATCTACAACAAAGAGAGGGAAATGTTATGAGCAAGAAGTATTTCAGATATTTGATGAAGAGCTTCTGGCCTATCGCCACGGTCTATATCACCCTCTTCGCCATCTCCCTAATCGCCATCCCATTCGTCATCGACCTTTTCTGCATCTTACTATTTAGGATTCGCGCAATCGGCTTCTCAAGTTACATGCTGGCTATGGGTCCATCCTGCATCTTCTTATCTGGCTTGTTGCCGTTATTGATGCATACCCGCTATTACAGCAAAAACAGAAGCGATGTCATCCTTTCGATGCCGATGAATAGAAGACAAGCTTTCATCACCGAGGGACTCTTCGGGCTAGCTCTTATCACCACTCTTCTTGTGTTTGGCTACGCTATTGGCTGTGGCCTTTGCAACGCCTTAGGAAACGGCTACAGCACCTTAGGAACGTTCGAAGCCGACCTCCTTGACCTCCCTCTTCTCTATTTGGCTTGCCTCATCACCTTCTTATCGAGCACTTTCGCGGTGAGTGTTGCCAATAGCGGCTTTCAGGCTGTTGTCATGATTCTCATCGTGAACGCCCTCCCAGCGTTCTTATATTCCCTAGTCGGCGGCTCATTCACTTCTTTCAGCAATTTGTTTAGCATGTTTTCTGGCGAATCACCTAATTGGCTTTCCCAGAGCGAGGTTTTTGAAAGAGCCCTCATGTTTGTCGTTTCCGATAGTGCCAACCCAGAATCGTTAAAAATGTTTGGGAACGCCATGATTGCCTTCCTTTGCCAGTTCCTTTTCTGGGGTGGCATGGTCGTCCTTGCCTTCTTCGAATTCCAGAAAATCAAGAGCGAGAACCTTGGAACCGTCATCCCTCAAAGATTTGGCGTGGTCAACTCCTTGACTTTGATGTATATGCTTGCCTTCGCTTTGATGACCCAACTCGCTATTGCTGATCTTTCCAACAGTTATCTGTACGCTTACGAGTTCATCCTCTTCGCATTCGCTTACTTCTTGATCTCCGTGTTCTATTTCGTCTCCATCTTCATCGTCAGGAGAAAAGCGAAATTCAGGAAAGACGATTGGATCAGGTTTGCGATCGCAATCACCGCTGGCATCGTTGTAGGTGTAGCGATGTTTGGCATAACCCGCGCCGTCAACCCAAGCCCAGACAACTATTACTATTATTAAGAAATCCTTCCGAAGAAGGCCTGCAAAACGGCCTTCTTTTTCTTTAAAAAATAAAAAATCCCGAGCAAATCGGGATTGTTTTATAAATGGAGCAAGTGGCGGGAATCGAACCCGTGTATTTACCTTGGCAAGGTAATGTTCTACCATTGAACTACACCTGCATCGCCTTTTGTGGCGCGAGTAGTATTATATGAAACTCCCTATCTAAGTGCAAGCGGTTTTCGCTATAGTTTTGTGGTTTTTCGTGCGCACGTGTTTTATAATCTTCTCGCTTCTTTAAGGAGTGATTTTTATGGCAACCTATTTAGACCTCGCAAACCTCTTATTCCCAGACGTCACGAAGACCATCGATGACCTTGAGAAAGAATACCCATTACGCAACCTCCCAGAAGGCGCTCAGGTGACCCGTTTCGCCCCATCGCCAACTGGTTTCTTACACACCGGATCTTTGTTCACCGCCTTCATCGCATACACCTATGCGAAGCAAAGCCAAGGCGTCTATATGTTCCGTTTAGAGGACACCGACACCAAGAGAACCATCGCCGGCAGCGCAGATGAACTCATCGACCAGCTTGCCGAATTCGGCATCATCGCTGACGAAGGATATTTCCCACAAGGCGATAAAGGCGCTTATGGCCCATATCAGCAAAGCGTCCGTGCCGACATCTATAAGGTTGTCATCAAACACCTCATCGCCGAAGGAAAGGCCTATCCAGATTTCTGCAGCGCAGAAGACCTCCAGAAGATCAGGGATTTCCAAGAAGCCAATAAGATCCTCCCAGGCTACTATGGCCCATACGCGAGAGACCGTAAGCTCACCGTTGATGAGCAGATCGAGAAAATCAAAGCCGGAACCCCATGGGTCATCCGTTATAAATCGATGGGGGACCACGATAAGAAGATTAAGTTCAAGGACGCGATCAGAGGCGAGCTCGAACTCGCCGACAACGATGTCGATATCGTCATCATGAAGTCCGATGGCCTCCCAACCTATCACTTCGCCCACGTCGTCGATGACCATTTCATGAGAACGACCGTCGTCACCCGCGGTGAGGAATGGATTCCATCTACCCCAATTCACATCCAGCTCTTCCGCGATTTAGGCTGGAAAGGCCCAAAATACGCCCACTTGCCAGTCATCATGAAGCTTGACCATGGCAACAAGAGAAAGCTCTCCAAGAGAAAGGACCCAGAGGCCGCCGTCTCTTACTTCCTTAAGGCCGGCTATCCTCCAAAGGGTCTTCTCGTCTACCTTATGTCGATCGCCAACTCCAACTTCGAGGAGTGGACCATCGCCAATAAGTCCTTAGACGTCAGCAAATTCACCTTCGCTTTCAAGAAGATGTCCCTTGACGGCGCTCTCTTTGATGAAGGCAAACTCAATTACTTCTGCAAAGAAGTCCTTGCCGCCACCCCAAAAGAGGAACTTCTTAAAGCGGTCAAGGAATGGGCCGAGAAGAATTCTCCATCCTTATTAAAGAAGATGAATGATGATGAGGAATATTTCTCCAAGATCCTCAACATCGAGAAAGACCGTCCAAACCCAAGAAAAGACTACGCCAAATACGGCGATATCGAGCCAGCTACTTGGTTCTTCTACGATGATGAGTTCGAGAAACATCCTGAACTCCCATTCAATGAGAAATATGACAAAGAATTCCTCAAAGGATTCATGTCCGAAGTCGCCGATAAGATGCTTTATGGCGCAGGTGAGTCGGAGTGGTGGAATAGCGTCAAAGAAGTCGCTGCCGCTAACGGATTCGCGATCGCTAACAAAGACTACAAAGCCAACCCTGATGCCTATAAAGGAAACATCTCCGATGCAGCTGAGATCATCCGTATCGCCATCACCGGCCAGAAAGACTCTCCAAACCTCCACGAAGTCATTGAAATTCTTGGAAAAGAGAGAGTCATGAAGCGTTTAAAGAACGCTATCTAAAGATAGAGTTTCACAAAATCGCTTCGCCACTATTGAAAAGTTAATCCGTCAATGCTTTAATATGTG
>CADBDO010000021.1 GCA_902793515.1 uncultured Erysipelotrichaceae bacterium
AAATTGGCGAAGGTCTGGTTGATGATGTTGACCGTGTTCTGGCAATCCTGTTGGATTTGCTCGGCGTTTTGGTCGTTGGAATAAGTCTTGAGGAGATCAAGGCTTGGGAAGGTGTAATCAGGGAGAGGTGTCGCTTTTTCGGCGTGAAGCTCACGGAGTTTCCTCTCGAATGGGGTGAGCTGCGGCTCTGGGTCAGGGGTTGGCTCAGGCTCTGGTTCTCTCACCGGGGTGATGGCTGGGGCAGGCATAGGCTCTGGCTCTGGCTCAACATAATAAGGAGGGATATCCTCGTTTGCAGGAGCTTCTTCTTCAACCGTGCCATACATGATTGGCTCTGGCTCATAGGAGTCACTAGTTACCTCTGACTCTTCCGGAGCTTCGTAGGCTGGAATTTCTTCTTCGACTGGAACAGGTTCTTCGAAAACCGGGGCTGGTTCAGGGATGATTGCCTCATCGTAGACTGGGGCAACCTCTTCCTCCAAAGGCTCTTTCACCTCATTAGGAACGGCAAAAGAGACAGGTTTTGCTGGCTCTTTTTTCGGTTCTGGGGTTATTGCGGCCGGTTTTGGCTTGGCGGTTTCAGGGACGTTTGAGTCAAATGAGAAAACGGCAGTCCTTAGACCGCTTCTGGACATGTTGTTTGGCGAGAAGGAATTTGGCCTTTCGTAGGTCGTCTCCACTTCTTGCGCGCTTGGGTATTGGCTAGCTGGGCGGCTATGGTAATCGGCCGCTCTCGATGGGAGAGGCGCGCTAGGAGCTGGGGTTGGTTCTTTCTTCTCTTCCGTGAAAACTGGTTTCTGTTCTGGGGTGAAGGTCAACTGCGGAGCGCCAAATGGGGAAGCGTTTGAGTTCTCGCCGCCAAATGGTCCTTCGTTAGACGCCATGCTGGCTTTCTCTTCTTCGAAGCGGGCAAGAGCCTCGGCCCTTTGCCTTTCGATTTCTTTCTGGCTCTTTCTCTTTGCTTTGGCCTGGCCGATCTTTCTGGAGATGATGCCAATCAAGACAAAGAGAGGTCTCCAGAACATGACGATGGCGCCGCCGCAAAGGAAGAGGACGGCAAGAAGGAGCGGCATAAAATCGAGGCCGCCTTTGAAGGTGTTCGTGATGCTTCCGAAAAGAACGCCGCTAGCAAGTCTAGCGTCGCCAATGAGGATGGCGTCTTGGTTGTTCCAGACCTCCTCGAAGATAGGATTCAGATCATCAAGCGCTCCGGTGCCGGCGGCGATGAAGCCCATAAGGAATCCAAAGCCGATCCAGAAAAGTAAGGCGCCAAGATAGAAATTCCATGGCAAGGGTAACTCCAACGGCTGCAAATAGAACAAGCGAATAGTAATAGAAAGCGTAGCCGAAAAGATAAACCATCCCAAATGTGATTGGGAAGAGCTTCGTGAAAGGCGCCAAAAAGAAAATGACGCTAAGAAGGAAAACCATCACTCCGATGGCTTGGAGAATATTCTTTTTGGTGAAGCTGTGTTTTTCTTTCATGAAGGGTTATATTTCGACGATTACTGGGATTAAGAGAGGCTCTTTGCCTGTCATTCTCCTAATGGCACGGGAACAACGTTCGTGGCAGCCTTCTTTGATGGTTTCCAAGGTGTCGTTGTTGTTAAGGCCTTCATCTAAGCAGGCCATGAAGATCTTGGTGACGTCGCGGAGAAGGACTTCGCCATCGCGAGCGAAGACGATACCACGCGCCTGAACGTCAGGTCCTGCCACCACTTTGCGGGTTTCTTTGGAAACGCTGACGGAAATGATGACGACACCCTGAGAGAGTTTCTCACGGTCTTCGATGACGGCGCGGCTGACGTCGCCAACGCCAATGCCATCGATCATGATGTCGCCATGTGGGATATTCTCCTGGAGAATGTGTCCGCCGGTCTCATCAAAGAGGAGGGACATCCCATTCTCGAGAAGGAAGATGTTCGAATGGTTGAGGCCGATTCCGGTGTTCACAGCGACCTTCGCGTTGTTGAGAAGGTCTTTGAAGAAGCCTTTGACCGGGACGTAATACTTCGGACGGAAGAGGGAAATCATCATCTTGAGGTCTTCCTCGGAAGCGTGCATCTTGCGGAATTCCTTTTTGGTGATGTTAAAGACCTGGCAGCCAGAGCGATAGAGCTCATCGAGGGCATCGGTCGCCTCAAGCTCTTCGTTGTCGTCGGCCGGGACGGCGTTGATGAAGAGATCGCTTTCCTTGAGGTGGATAGGTCTTCCGCCTTCGGTCTGACCGGCGGCTAAAAGCGCGATCTTATGGTATATTTTCGGATGGTATCCGAGCATTAAGACAATGATGTCTTGGTCACGATAACGGTTGATATCGTCAACTGAGCCATAGTTTTCCCTTGGGATCAAAAGCTGGCCGCATTCCTGCATGGCCTTGATGGTCTCGGTCGTATCGTCATCGTAAGGGATGATCTTCTTTTTGGTCTGAATGGCGAGGCTGATGACTTCGTCAATGTTATAGAAGTTAAGGGAATAGAGGGCGATGAAGACGCGGCCTGCCGCATTTTCGACGTTCCTCTCGATGATTGGTTTGAGTTTGTATTTCGGGGCGGTATATCCTGTTCTTTCGGCGTAGATCGATGGGGTGAGAAGCGCTAAAGTAGGATTCTTCTCCGCGATCGCTGAAAGCGAAGCCATATCGCCTAAGTAGTTTTGGGTGGCATTATTCTCAACGACATAGTCGCTCGTGAAGACGATGTTGCCATAGCTTGTGTTGATGGCGATGCCGCTAGAAAGAGCGATGTTATGGGAGGTCTGAAAGAAGGAGATTTCTCTTCCGGCGACCTTGAAGGTTGAGCTTGGGTTGACCTCATGGAATTCGAACTGGGTGTCGCTGACGCCAACGTGCCTAAGGAAGTTACGCATCATGGCGAGAGTGACCTTTGAGCCGAAGACTGGGGCTGGCGCATCTTTGTAGAGATAAGCAAGGCCGCCGATCTCGTCATCGTGTCCATGAGGGAGGAAATAGGCTTTGACCCTTTCCTTGTTTTCGATGAGATAGGAGAAATTAGGGATGATATAGTCGACGCCTGGCGTGGTTCTGTCTGGGAAGCGAAGTCCGCTTCCAATAACAAAAATGTCACCATTGATGTCGATGGTGTAACAAGATTTGCCTCTTTCATCGAGGCCGCCTAAAGCGACAATTCTGATTCTATCATTCATGCTCGAAAAATCTCCTACGCATATTATACCCAAGCGCGCACAAAGTGGCACAGGCAATTTAGCGAAAATGTATTAAGAAAAGGCGCTATTACTGAGCGCCTTAACTAGATATGTCCTTAAATCTTCTCCATGTTGCGGCAAGCGATGACGTCAACGCCGGTGCCCGCAACGTCTTTGATGATGACGTCGCCAATGTGGACAGGAGCCTTGATTTCGACCTTGTTGATTGACGACATAATCTCGAAGATTTTGCCTTTCGGAATCGGGTCCTTTGTCTTGACTGGGCAAAGAGGCAATTCAGCGTTATCGATACGCACGGTCGAGGTCACGACACGGGTTGGGTTCGTGACTTCCTGTTTGCCATATACCGCGCCTCTAGGACAGAAGTTCCCGGTGACGTTAAGATCTTTGTCGACATGGAGATGGCAACCACGTGGACAGACGATGCAAATCAAATCTCTCTCTTCCATATTACATCTCCTTTGCCACCATCTTAATGGTGATTGGTGAGCTCTCATCCGCGAGCTGCTTCCTTGGTAGTTTTTGGATTTCCATTTCGCTAGGAATTATCGCAGTTTTGAGAACTTTCTTGATGACGTTCCCATTTTGTTCGTATTGGATGTAAACGTTCTTCGATGGCTTACGGACGCGGAACTTGAAAGTGATGTTTTCAAGGCTCTCGTCGATCGCGACTTTTCCAGGGACGACGTAGCCGATTCCATCCCCGGCGATGACCTCGATTTCTGAGGTGGCTTTCTTCTCTTCGCCCTTGAGGTAGATGGCCGCATTCTTGCCGGCTTCCCTGGCCTCTTCGACGACGTTGTCGACAAGGTCATGGACATGGAGAACGTTGCCGCAGGAGAAGATGCCTGGGACACAGGTTTCGAGTTTATCATTGACTAAAGAACCACGGCTTCTGGAAGTTGGGATTCCAAGGTGATTCAGGAGGTCGTTATTTGGGAGGAGTCCGATGGAGAGGATGAGGGTATCGACCTCGAATTCCTTCTCGGTTCCTGGGATTGGCTGCATTTTGTCATCGACTTTGGAAAGGACGATTTTCTCAAGTCTTCCTTTGCCGATTACTTTGCTCACGGTGTGGCTGAGGTAAAGCGGGATGCCATAGTCCTCTAAGCACTGGACCATGTTTCTGTTAAGGCCGTTTGACCAAGCGCAGATTTCGGCGACGCCAAGGACTTTGGCGCCTTCGAGGGTGAGACGTCTAGCCATGATGAGGCCGATATCGCCTGAGCCAAGGATGAAGACCTTTTTGCCGGTCATGTAGCCGTATTCGTTAAGGAAAAGCTGAGCCTGACCTGCGGTCAAGACGCCGGCTGGACGGTCGCCAGGAATGCCGATGGCCCCTGCGTTTCTTTCATAACAGCCCGCGGCCATGACGATGGCTTTGGCCTGAACCATGACAACACCGTCTTCCTTGGAGGTATAGGTGATGACTTTGTCTTTGCTGATATCAGTGACGAAGGAATGGAGTTTGAATTCGATTCCTTTCTCTTTGATCTGTTCGATGAAACGGGAAGCGAATTCTGGGCCGGTGAGCTCTTCTTTGAACTCGGTGAGGCCGAATCCGTTATGGATGCACTGGTTAAGGATGCCGCCAAGGAATTCGCCTTTTTCGAGGATGAGGATGTCTTTGATGCCTTCGTTATAGGCGCCGATCGCTGCGGCCATGCCTGCGGAACCACCGCCGATGATGACTAAATCTCTGTACTCCATCTTATTTGGCTCCTTTCGTGGCTTCGCTAAGAACGATCTCGGAGTCCGCTTTGTCATAGAGGATCTCCATTGGGGTGACGCCATAGTGCTTGCTTAAGAGCCTGATGACGTTAGGCTGGCAGAAACCGCCTTGGCATTTGCCAAAACCGGCGCGGGTTCTCTTCTTGAGGGCCTTGATGGTCATGCATGGAAGGGATCTATTGAGCGCGTCTTCGATTTCTCCCAAGGAGACTCTTTCGCAGTTGCAGACCATCTCGCCGAAGTCTGGGTTCTTCTTGATGAGAGCGTTTCTCTCTTCCAAAGAAAGGTTGAGTGGGCGGATATATGGTCTGATGGTTTTCTTGAAGTTTGGGTTCTTCTCTGGCTTAAGGATTGGGCAGACAAGCTCATTGGCGACATATTCGCCGATGGCTGGAGAAGAGACGAGGCCTGGGGATTCGATGCCAGCGACATTGATGAAATGAGGATGGTTCTTCGAAGGCTCGATGATGAAATCGTGGTTGCTCGGGGTTGAGCGGTTGCCGGCGTAGACCCTGATCTGCTCGCCAAACGGGATGCCTGGGACCATCGCGGTCGCCTGGGCTTTGACGTTAGCAAGAGTCATTGAATCTGTGGAGACGTCAGAGATGTCATCGACTGGCTCACTTGATGGGCCAACGATGTAGTTTCCGCTCGTGGTTCTAGAGACAAGGATGCCTTTTCCTTTCTCGCTTGGGAGAGGGAAAACGACAGAGTTGACGAACTTTTTCCCTGGCAAATCCTTATCGAAATGGTTCAAAACGTAGTACTGACCCTTACGTGGGGTGATATGCCAAGTGATGTCATCCATCATCTTCGCGAACTTGTCGCTAGAGAGGCCTGCGGCATTGATGACGACCTTGGCTTCGTATTCGGCTTTGTCCGTTTTGACGATGAAATGATCGCCTTTGTCCTCAACATTCAGGACGGCTTCCATCAAATGGAGCTCGACACCGTTATCGAGAGCGTTTTCCATCGCGTGGCTGGTAAGGGTGAATGGATTGACGATTCCGCCGGTTGGGCAGAAAAGAGCGCCTTTGACGTCCTTGGTGATGTTTGGTTCTCTTTCGAGGACCTCTTCTTTTGAAAGGATATGGGCTTCAACGCCGTTAAGCTTAGCGCGTTCCGCTAAATCTTTGAGGGTTGGAAGCTGCTCCTCATATAAGGCTAAGGTCAAAGTGCCATTCATCTCGAATTCGACGTCGAGGTCTTTGCAAACCTCAGGCATCATCTTGTTTCCGAGAACGTTGAATTTGGCTTTGTTGGTGCCAGGAACAGGGTCATAGCCACTATGTGCTATGGCGCTATTGGCCATCGATGTCACATCGCCGACATCGGTTTCTTTTTCAATTACTAATGTGTGGAGCTTATAGGCGGAAAGGCTTCTGGCGATGAAGGAGCCGACCGCACCTGCCCCGATGATTATTACGTCGTGCATGGGACTTAGTATAATCCCCTTTCTGGAATAATCTTAGCAGTAAATCCGAGGAAATTATACCGAATATCCTCGAAATGCTAACGCTCAAGTTTTACTTGTGGTAACATTACCCCGTTCATAATTTAGTAAGGAAAAAAGAAAAACATGAAACAAGTATTCGAACTTGAATTTGAAGGTCGTCACCTTCAAGTTGAAACCGGGGAGATCGCCAAGCAAGCCGACGGCGCGGTCTTCGTCCGTTTCGGTGAGACAGTCGTTCTCTCGACTGCCTGCTGCGCCGATGAACCAAAGGGAGGCGATTTCTTCCCTCTCACCGTCGACTATCAAGAGAAACAGTACGCCGCTGGCAAAATCCCTCAGGGATTCCTTCGTCGCGAAGGCCAGCCAGACGCCCACCAGACCTTAAGCGCACGTCTTATCGATAGACCAATCCGCCCACTTTTCGCTGAAGGCTTCAGAAACGAAGTCCAGATCATCAACACCGTCATGTCCGCTGAGCCAGATTGCAGCCCAGAGATGACCGCCATGCTCGGCTCTTCCCTCGCCCTTTGCATCAGCGACATCCCATTTGACGGCCCAATCGCCGGCGTCATCGTCGGCAGAGTCGATGGCAAGCTCGTCATCGATCCAACCGCTGAGCAGAAAGAGAAATCCGACATCAACCTCACCGTCGCCGGAAGTGAATCCGCGATCATGATGATTGAGGCCGGTGCCGACCAGGTCCCAGAGGAAGAGATGCTCGACGCCATCGAATTCGGCTTCGCTGCCATCAAGAAACTCTGCGCCTTCGAAAAAGAAATCATCGCTGCCGTTGGCAAGCCAAAGAGAGAGATTCAGCTCTTCACCGCCGACGAGTCAGTCAAAGCCCACATCCAGGAAGAGATCGGCGAGAAACTCGTCAAGGCCATCTCCATCTTCGACAAGCTCGAAAGACAGGATGCCGTCGCCGCTCTTAAGAAACAGATCCTCGATGAATATGACGCCATCGAACCAGAGGCCAAAGACCATAACGCCAAGATGATGATGGTCGCTGACATCCTCGAAGAGATGGAAGCCAATGAGGTCAGACGTCTCATCATCGAAGACAAGATCAGACCAGACGGACGTAAAGTCGACGAAATCCGTCCACTTAACGCTCAGATCGACCTTCTCCCAAGAGCCCATGGTTCTGCCATGTTCACCCGTGGTCAGACCCAGGTCATCTCCACGACCACCCTTGGCCCTCTCTCCGATGCCCAGATCATCGACACCATCAATGCCGAAGGCACCAAGAGATTCATGCATCACTACAACTTCCCACCATTCTCCGTTGGTGAGATCGGAAGAACCGGACGTCCAGGACGTCGCGAAATCGGCCACGGCGCCTTAGGTGAGAGAGCCCTTAGCTACGTCATCCCAAGCGAGGACGAATTCCCATACACCATCCGCTGCGTCGCTGAAGTCGTCGAATCCAACGGTTCCTCTTCCCAAGCCTCCATCTGCGCTTCCTGCCTTTCCTTAATGGCTGCTGGCGTTCCGATCAAAGGCATGGTTAGCGGCATCGCGATGGGTTTAATCACCACTGACCCAAGCCGTTCCCCAGACAAAGAGACCAACCATTACACCATCCTCACCGATATCCAGGGTCTTGAAGACCACTTCGGTGATATGGACTTCAAGTGCGCAGGCACCGAAAAAGGCATCACCGCCCTTCAGATGGACATCAAGATCCACGGCGTAACCCGTGAGGTCCTTAGCGAAGCTCTCGCCCAGGCCAACAAAGCCCGCGCTGAGATCCGCGAAGTCATGAAAGGCGCTATCGCTGAGCCAAGAACCCAAGTCAGCAAATACGCTCCAAAGATGGTCACCTTCAACATCGACCCAGATAAGATCCGTGACGTCATCGGCACCGGCGGAAAAGTCATCAACGACATCATCGCCAAGTGCGACAACGTCAAGATCGATGTCGAGGATTCTGGAAGAATCACCATCTACCATAGCAACCAAGAGAGCATCGACGCTGCTAAAGAGATGATCGACAACATCGTCCGTGAAGCCAAAGTCGGCGAGATCTACGAAGGCGAAGTCACCCGCGTTGAGGAATACGGCGCCTTCGTCAACCTCTTCGGCACCACCGATGGCTTATGCCATGTCTCGAGACTCGACTGGAACTACGTCGAAGACGCCACCAAGTTCGTCAAGCTCGGCGACAAGCTCAAAGTCGTCGTCATCGGACTCGAGGAAGGCAAGATCAAGCTCTCCCACCGTGAGTTCCTTGAGAAACCAGAAGGCTATGTCGAGCGCCCAGAGCGCAAGCCAGGAAACGACCGTCCAAGAGGCGGCAAGGATTTCCATGGCGGACACGGCCACGGCGGAAAGCGTCACTAATTAAAAATTAGCCTTGAGTGAAAGCTCAGGGCTTTTTTTGTTGCAAAGCTACGCTATTTCTTTATAATTACCCCTGCGACATCTCTTTGATGCAGCCCCTAAATGCGTTTCGGGGACTCGTCATTGGGAATGTTAAGTAAACGAAAGGAGAAACGCACATGCTCAACAAAGAAGAGAAGAAGAATCTCGTCAAGAAGTATGGCAAATCCGAGAAAGACACCGGAAGCGTTGAAGTCCAGGTCGCCATCCTCACCAAGAGAATCAGCGATTTGACCGCTCACCTCAAGGCCAACCACGGTGATGCCACCGCCAAGAGATCCCTTATGGAGCTCGTCGGCAAAAGACGTACCCTTCTTGCCTACCTCAACAAGACTGATCATGACGCCTACGAGAAGTTAATCGCTTCCCTCGGCCTCAGAAAGTAAGAGGAAAGAAAAAGAACTCAAAACTCGGCAAATCGCCGAGTTTTTTGTTACTTCATCTTCTTTGATAGTCCTCTTAGAAAATAATGCTTGAAAAAAGAGGATTCATACTTACAATAGGCTCACATATGGGTAAAACCCATTTATCCAGGAGGAATTAATGATGAAAAAACTTACATCAGCAGCTCTCTTGTCCTTAGCCTTGATTCTCGCTTCATGCACTGGAAATGGCGAAACGCCAGCCACCTCATCGCTTGAGAATTCAGATAGCGCAAGCACTTCGTTGGAAAGTGACAGCGCAGCTAGCTCAACCGAAGCTCCCGAACAAACATTAGCTGAAAAGGTCAAAGCCTTATTCACAACCTTAGCCGAAACCAATAACGGCACCTACACTTCCAAAGGCTGGTTCACCGAACAGCACTTTGGCGATGGCATGCTCCATCTTCTCGATAGCTCTAAGCGTACCGATGCTTGGGGTTATGGCGAAGCCAAGATCGCCAACTATGGTATTGCTCAGTTCCTTTACACCAACGATACCATGGGCGTCGATGCCGATAAAGTCAGCATCGTTTCCCCAAATGCCAACCTTACCTACAAAGAATACAACCACATTCTTGCTGACTTAGGCGAATCCGGAAAGAACATCACCTTCGTTGAGTCTTCCCGCAACCACATCTTCAGCACCAACGACGAAGAATTCGTCCAGTCCTTGGTTGACCTCGATCAGCTTGGCATCGACAGTGTCGCTGATGAATTCAACGAAATCAAAGCCTACTTCAACCTTTCCGAAGACGGCAAATCCTTCGAGAGCATTGGTTATTCCCTCAAAGGTTCCAAGAGCGGCAACTACAACGACGTCTCTTATTCCGGCTGCACTTTGACCAACATCGGCACCACTGCCAAGAACGCTAAGGTCGAAGCCTACGTTAAGAGCAACCCAACCTTTGCCCCAGCAACCGCTTGGGACGCTGCAACCCTTGCTTATTTCGCTCAGTCCGCTGGAAGCGTTAGCTTCACCCTTCCTTTCCCAGCTCAGACCAGCTACGCCTATTCCATGCCAGCCAACGCCAGCAACGGACTTATCTTTGCTGACCTCGGTTCCGGAAACAAGAATACCGCTTATGGTCAGACTTTGATCGGTGCCGGTTTCGCTCTTGATACTGAAAACAGCGACGCCAATAATAACCTCTACATCTACACCAAGACCATCCAGGAACGCCAAGGTTTCCAGGGCGAAAAGACCGCCATCGTCGGCCTTTCTTACACTGCCGCTAGCGAAGAAGTCGCTAACATCTATCCTAACGGCGTTTGGAGCATCTACTGCTTCGTCGAGACCCAGACTTCCTTCGAGAATGTCACTCTTGCTGACGTCAACACCGAACTTGCCAGTCACAAGCTCCTTTCTAACCCAGCCGCTTCCATCCTCCCAGCCTTAACTTTGCCTGAGGGATGCACCAAGATCGATTATCTCGACGCCACCGATGAGACCATTTCCTATCTCACCGAAATCGCCTCCTACTACAACCTCAGCATCACAATCGAGGCTTGCTACTCCTCTGAGATTCACTTCTATTATCCAGAAGCTAACGCCGATGACGTTGTTGCTAACCTCACGAGCCAAATCACTGCGGCCGGTTTCACCCAAGCAACCAACAGCACTACCGGACAACCAGTTGCTGGTTCCTATGTCTCTAGCGCCGACGATGCCTCTGAAGCCACGCTCGAAGTCAGCATTGCCAAAGCCATGGATTCAAAGACCAATGCCTACAAAGGCTTCGTCTACCTCTCCGTGACTCACATGAAGTATAGCGTTTCTAGATAAACTGACG
>CADBDO010000022.1 GCA_902793515.1 uncultured Erysipelotrichaceae bacterium
GAATGTCGCTAATTAAATACTGATATGTTTTTGAAACCCTGAAAATACTTTCATAAACCACCGATTTTCAGTGTGTTTTTGAAAGAAAAAAGCCCCCGTTTTCAGGGGGCGTTTTCTTAGAAGTTTTCTGGGTGATAATCGCGGAGAACCTTCTCAAGAGGCTTGATTGTCTTGGCGAGGACTCCCTCATCGAATGGAACCTCAAGTCCAACCTTCTTCACAAGCTCACAGAAGGTGTATTTGCCACCGAGCTTGCAGAGCTTGATGTACTTCTTCCACGCATTATCGTGTGAACGTCTATCCTTATTGAAGAACTGGAACGCGCATACCTGTGCGAGGGTGTAGTCGATGTAGTAGAAAGGCATCTCGAAGATGTGGAGTTGGGTGAGCCAACGGTGACCGGTGTAGAGATATTCGCAGTTTCTCTCCGCTTCAACCTTCCATGGGGTGTATTTCTCTTCGATCTTGTGCCACTGCTCATCTCTTTCCGCTGGTGTGGCCTCTGGATGGGCGTAGACCCAATGCTGGAACTCATCGACGGAGACGCCGTATGGGAGGAAGCAGATGGAATCGGCAAGATGGACATAACGGTATTTGTCAGGCTCATCGAAGAAGAGATCCATGTATGGTTCTGCGAAGAATTCCATCGACATGGAATGGATCTCACAGGATTCAGCGGTTGGTGAACGGTAAGCAGGAACCTTGATATCCGCGGATTCAAAGGCCTGGAAGGAATGGCCGAACTCATGGGTAAGGACATCGACGTCACCGGCGGTGCCGTTGAAGTTAGAGAAGATGATTGGGGTTCTCTGGATTGGGAAGTAGGTCATGTAACCACCGCTTTGTTTGCCAGGTTTGGCATCGAGGAAGAGGAGGTTATGGTCGTTCATGTAACGGAAGTACTTGGAGGTGTCTTCGGACATCTGGTCGTACATCTTGATCGCGGCGTTCACCTTGTCTTCGGTGGTTCCTTTTGGAGTTGGGTTGCCGTTAGGGAACATGAGGTTGAGATCATAGATCTCAGGATTTCTGATTCCTAAGCGGGCGATTTGTTTTCTCACGATCTTGGCGGCAAGAGGAGTGACGACGTCGTGGATTTGCTCGCGGTAAGCGGCGACCATAAGAGGGTTATAGTCATAACGGTTCATCATGATGTAGCCAAGTTCGGTGTAGGACTTGTATCCCATCTTCTTGGCCATCTCAGTACGGACTTTGACGAGCTTATCGAAGATATCCTCAAGTTCATCTTTCTTTTCGTTAAGGCCGCTATAGTAGACTTCTGCGGCTTCTTTTCTCGTCTCACGGTCGAGATCTTGGAGGAACTTGCCCATCTGAGGCATGTTGTATTTCTCTCCGCGGAACTCGAAGGTGATCGCAGCCGTGACAGCCTGATACTTCATGACGAGCTCAGACTCTTCTTGCTTAAGGGAGACAACGGATTCGTCGCTCTTCTTGATTTCGTACTGGTACATCTTGGTGAGAAGCTTGCCTAATTTGCTCTCAAGGTACTCAAGATATGGGGAAGCGAGATAGGCCTTTGAGAACTTCTGGGTCTCAAGCTCAAGGATTGGAAGAGAGTTGTTGATCTTCTTCATGGCCTTCTCGTATTTCTTGTTGGTCGTCTCAAGAGTGAAAAGGACGGAGACATGGGTGATCTTGTCTTCGACGCTTTCGAGGAGACGGGTGTATTTCTTCCAAAGCTTCAACGCTTCTTCTTTGGTTGGGGTTTTTTCGAATAATTCAGCGAAGCCCTTTAGGCGGGCGCATACGTTATCGAAGTTAGGCACTTGGAATGGCCATTCTTCGAATTTCTTATCAGTCATCTTTTTCATGTTTATCTATCCTCCGTCTTAAATCTAATGTTTTTGCTCTCTGGCATCTTGAAGTCTTTCTTCTCTAGTGGGCGAAGATTAAGTTCGTCGCACATCGAGGTCAGGGAGATGAACGAATCTCTGGTTTCAAGGTAGCCATTGTTCGTAAGGTAATTGATGCGGCCTTTGGTCCTTCTTCCCGTATATGAAGGGAAGTATCCGAAAGCGCTGGAATTGACGTACTTGATGGTCTCGAAATCGATGATGCCTTTGAGGATCTTCGCAAGGCCTTCCGCGGTCACTTCCACACCTTCAAGATCAAGGGTCTTGAGGGCACGCAGTATGTTTACGTAGCAAAGAGCAAGTTTCATAACGCGGTTATTATAGCGGATTATATTAATCCCGTCTTACCACTTTGCTTGTACGGAAGAAAAAAATGGCTACAATATTCTTCCGTTATGGAAGAGATTGAGAAGCAAATCGAAACGGTCCTAGGCAAAATCCGCCCATTCCTCCAAAGAGAAGGAGGCAACGTCGAGTACGTTGGTTTCAAGGACGGAGTCGTCTACGTCAACATGGTTGGCGCTTGCGAAGGATGTGCCTATGCCGATGCCGATATCTCCCAAGGCATTGAGACCATCCTCGTTGAGGAAGTCCCAGGCGTCATCAGATGCGAAGGCGCAATGAGCGCTCCGCTTGATGTCCTTGACCCATATCTCAAGCGCAAAGAAGAGCAATACAAAAAGCTCGACGAAGAAAAGACAGAAGAAAAATAAAAAGCTGGAAATCCCAGCTTTTTTTCATAAAATCCTTGGCAAAACGCGCTTATTTTACAAAAGAGCGTTCCTCATGTCATTGACCACGACATAGCCATCTCGGTTATAAACGTCTTCCCTGTTGTGGGTGTATTTTTCGAGATGGATATTGGTGAAATGGCCGCCGGCCTCTTCAAGGAGGATCTCCCCTGCTGCCGTATCCCATTCTTTGGTGGCGACGCTATAGCGAACAGCGACATCAGCTTCACCTTCCGCGATGCGGCAGAACTTGGTGGCAGCACCGCATGGAGTGACTGATTCGAAGCACTCCTTGTGTCTGGCGATCTGCTCTTTTTCCTTATCTATAAGATGGCTGATGGAGATGAGGGCGCGAAGGTTCTTTCCGACTCTATTTGAGACATGGATGCGAAGTGGATTTTTGTCTCTTTCTTCTTTCCAGGCGCCACCGCCTTTTGTGGCGAAGTAGGTGGTTTTCTCGAGTGGGATATTAATGACCCCTGCCACAATCTCGTGTTTGTAGCATAAGGCGATGTTCGTGCTGAAACCGCCGGTCTTGTTCACGAACTCAACCGTCCCATCGACTGGATCGATGATGAAGAGGAGGTCCTTATGGAGCCTTTCTTTGGTATCGACGCTTTCTTCGGTGAGGAAGGCGTAATCAGGGAATTTGCTTTGCAGATAATCTTTGATTATTTTGTCCGCG
The DNA here is from genome assembly GCA_902793515.1 of uncultured Erysipelotrichaceae bacterium. GTDB lineage: Bacteria > Bacillota_I > Bacilli_A > RFN20 > CAG-826 > UBA4951. Next base: position 3,291 of record CADBDO010000022.1, read on the forward strand.
GACTTATCCGCTTCGGTGACTGGAGAGTCATCGGATTTGGTTTCCACTTTGAAAGAAGAATGATAGATTTCGAGAATCTTTGTCTCCGCTAGGAGGGCGGCTTTCTTCATTTCTTCGAGTTCTTTTTCCCACATACCAAACATTATACTCCCTTAGATAAGAAAAAAGCCTCCACGAGGGAGGCTTAATTCCAAATTTTGGACTAGTCTTTGAACCAGAATGGGCGGCCACTGAGAAGGACGCAAATGATGTCAAGAAGCCACATGATCGCAGCACCTGGGATAATGGTGAGGATGCCGAGGATGATCATGACGATGTTGCCAGACTTGATACCTTTGCAAAGTTTCCAGATAGACCAGATGATGTCTAAAACAGGAATGCAAAGAATAAGCTTGACGATGAAAGGAAGCTTCTCCATCGCTTTGATGAAGTCATTCATGCTATGTATTACCTCCAAAAAAAGTTTACACTCTTCTCAAATTTTCTACTAGAGAAAAAATGAAAAAAGCTGGACCAATTTCTGGACCAGCTGTTTTTGTCGGATAAATGGTTATTCGTTGATGCCGAAGGACTCGAGGGAAGCAGCGGAACCGCTATTCTCCTCTTCTTCGTTTCCTTCGCCTTCTTCGCCTTCTTCAGAAGTCTGTTCAGTGATCTCTTCGCCATCGTTCTCCTCTGGGTCGATAGCGGCTTCTTCAGCTTCAGCCTGATCATAAAGATCAGCAGCGGAGATGTGGACCTTATCGTAGGTGTGGCGGGAACGGAGATCCCAGACGTTGCCATCAAGGGTAACGAAACGGCCATCGAGGGTGAGGTCGGTATATAAGGCGCCGATATGGGCGGCTTTCTCTTCTTCGGTCATCTCAAGGTCAGTGGCAACTAAACCATAGAGTTCGGCAAATGGAAGGGAGCGGGAGGCGGTAGTAAGTTCGTCATAGGCGCAATCGCGCATGCTTTTGTTTTTCTTCATCTTTGTTTCTCCTTAATTACATTTTATCAGGGGCGCTGACACCCAAGAGAGCAAGGGCATTTCTTATGACAATGCGGCAAGCCTTGATGAGGGATAACCTCGAGGCGGTGCTTACCTTGTCATCGCGATCGATGATCTTCGTCGCGGCATAGTATTCATGAATCAGCTGAGCCAATTTCTGAATGTAGTTGGCAACCTTATAAGGTGCTCTAGCGTTCGCCGCAGCCTCTATCATACTAGGAAATTGGGCGAGTTGCTTCAAAATATCACCTTCTTTGGCACTTGCCAAGACTGGAGACACCGAATCATCAATCATGTCTTTTCCCATTTCGAGGAGCGAAGTGCAGCGCGCATGGGCGTATTGGGCATAATAGACTGGATTGTCTTTGCTGTGGCTGGTGGCCAAGTTAAGGTCGAAGTCGAGATGGGTGTCGCCGTTTCTTTCAGCGAAGAAATACCTTACGGCATCCTTGCCGACCTCAGCGACGAGTTCCCTATGGGTGATGGCTTTGCCAGTACGCTTGGACATCTTGACCTCTTCCCCGTCTTTGTAGACACGGACGATCTGGTAGATGTCGGCTTCATAGGCGTCTGGTGAGTAGCCTTTCATCATGAGTGCGCTCTTCATACGGTTGATATAACCGAAGTGGTCAGCGCCAAGCATGACGATGAGCTGATCGAAGCCGCGGTTCATCTTCTCGTAGTGGTAGCAAACGTCTGGTAAGAAGTATGTGTAGCAGCCATCCTTCTTGATGATTGGACGGTCCTTGTCATCAAGGAAGTCACTGGTTCTAAGATATGTGGCTCCTTCGCTTTCGTAGACATATCCTTTTTCCTTAAGGAAAGCGATTGTGTCAGGAATGGTTGAGCCAGCGCGGATATCGGATTCTTTGCTGATCTTGTCGAAATGAACTCCGAAGTCATTAAGGTCCTTCATGATCTTGCCAAGCTCGACTTCGATGCCGTGCTCGATGAAGAAGTCATGGGATTCTTTGGTGTCCTTCAACCATTTGTCGCCATACTGCTCTTTGATGCCTTCGGCGATCTTGATGAGGTCTACGCCATGGTAGTCATCATCACCAAGGTCAAGAGGCTCACCGAAGAGCTCATGATAACGTGCTCTCACGGAGTGGCCAAGGTGCTCGACTTGGTTGCCGCAGTTGTTGAGATAGTATTCACGGGTAACTTCGTATCCGGCTTTGGCGAGGATGTTGCAGACGCTGTCGCCAAGAGCGGCGCCCCTGGTGTGGCCTAAGTGGAGGTCACCGGTTGGGTTGGCGCTGACGAACTCAACGTCGATTTTCTGATTCTTGTTCTTGCCATCTCCGAAATGGTCACCCTGCTCAAGGATGGTTTTGACGACGGAGGAAAGGGATTCCTTCTTGAGGAAGAAATTGATGAATCCAGGACCGGCGATTTCGATGTGATCGACTAGTTCGCTCGAGATGCTCGATTTGATCTCTTCGGCAAGTTCGAGTGGCTTTTTGCCAAGGATTTTTGAATATTTGAGGGCGGAATTGCAGGCATAATCGCCATGGGCTAAGTCTTTGCTAGGGGTAACGATGACTTCGTTAGCGGAGCAAGAGGCACCGAGCTTATTGAGAGCTTCGGCGATTATGGCTTTCAGTTGTTCTTCGTTGGTCATTGTTCACTCCTTTTCGATGAGGGCGATGGCGGTAGCCCTGATGGCTTTGCCTTCCCCTACTGCGTCAAAGCCTTCGTTGGTCATGGCTTTGAGGGAAACGTTCTCGATGTTGGTCTCAAGAAGTTCCGCGATGTTCTTTCTCATCTCGTCGAGGTACTTCATGAGGTGAGGTTTCTCAGCGGCGATAGAGATATCGACGTTTCCGATTTTGTATCCTTTGTCTTTGACAAGGGAGAAGCACTTCTTGACGATGATCGAGGAATCGAGGTCGTCATATCGAGGGTCATTCGTTGGGAAGAGCTGGCCGATGTCACCGCCGGCGATCGCACCTAGAAGCGCATCGCTTAGCGCGTGATAGACGACGTCCGCATCACTATGTCCGAGAAGACCTTTCTCAAAGGGAATGGTCACTCCACCAAGGATGAGTTTGCGTCCTTCGACGAGAGCGTGTATGTCTTCTCCATGTCCGATTCTGTAGCTCATACGTTGAAACGGAAGAAGACGACATCGCCGTCTTGCATCACGTAGTCCTTTCCTTCGAAGCGAAGCTTTCCTGCTTCTTTGACGGCTAACTCGCTGCCATAGGTTTTGAAATCCTCGAATTTATAAACCTCGGCTTTGATGAAGCCTTTCTCGAAATCGCTATGGATGATGCCGGCGCATTGAGGCGCGGTCATGCCGTTTCTAAAAGTCCAGGCACGGCACTCATCGGTTCCACAGGTTAAGAACGTTGAGAGGTTGAGAAGTTTGTAGGAAGCTTTGACGAGTTTGTCTAAGCCGGATTCTGTCGCTCCGATGCTTTCGAGGAATTCTTTCTTCTCCTCTTCGCTAGAGAGCTGAGAGATCTCATATTCGATGCCGCAGGAGAGTGGGATGCATTCTGCATTCTCCTGGGCGGCGATGGCTTTGACGGTTTGATAGTAAGCGCAGTTGTCGAGGTCAGCGTAATCGCTGTCGGCGACGTTAGCGACGTAAAGGATTGGTTTGAGGGAAAGAAGGAAGAAATTCTTCCTTGCGTATTCAAGCTGATCGCTCGTTAAGCCTTTGACGGTTCTCGCGGATTTGCCTTCTTCGAGAACGGCTTTGATGGCGGTAAGAATTGGCATCTCGTAGAGAGCCTGCTTGTCTTTGGTGATTCTGGCTTTGGATTCCATCTTGCCGATGCGGTTATTCACCGTATCAAGATCGGCCATCGAAAGCTCAAGGTTGATGACGTCGATATCGTTGGCCGGATCGACAGGTTCTTCGTTGTAACGAAGGACGGCAGCGTTATCGAAGCAACGGACGACTTCGACGATGGCGTCGCATTCACGGATGGCGGCAAGGAACTGGTTGCCAAGGCCTTCTCCTTTGGAGGCGCCTTTGACCAAACCTGCGATGTCATAGAAATCGAAGGTGGCGTTGATCTTCTTCTTTGGGTTGAAGACTTTGGTGAGATAATCGAGCCTCTCATCTGGAACCAAAACAACCCCAGTGTTTGGGTTGATGGTCGCGAATGGGTAGTTCTCCGCTAAAACGTGCGAATTCGTAATCGCGTTGAAGAGTGTTGATTTGCCTACGTTTGGGAGGCCGACGATACCTGCTTTTAATGCCATAAACAACTTCTAATCCTATGTTGCGTAGAGATTATATCTCTAACTCATTTTGATTTGAACAAAAGAAAATAGTATTTCGATTTTCTTCGATAAAACCTAAAGAAAAGCCTCTCATTATGAAGAGGCTTTTGTGAACAAATATATATTTACAACGAACTACTGAACTTTTTTCACATCTTTAGCGCGGAGACCACGAGCGTTATTCTCGTCGACTTCGAACTCAACATTGTCGCCCTGGTCAAGGCTCTTGTAGCGTTCTTCGCTAATGATGGAACTGTAGTGGAAGAAGTAATCCTGGTTATCCTCGGCACGGATAAAACCAAAACCCTTTTCCTTGTTGAACATCTTTACAGATCCCTTCATAACATCCTTTCTTTTGCAATGTATGAAAAATTGCTGAGATAAATATATCATTTATCACCCACAAAAAGATATAGCAAAACCTAAGTTTTTTCCTCTTCTCTCAAAAAATTTCTCTTCTTCACCCAAACACGGATGAAGAGCAAAGCGACGACAAGACCAATTAGACCAAGGACGACAGTCACTAGAGGAGGTACGAAATCAGGGCGGAATGGAGCGCTTGAAGAGAAGCTTTCTTTGATGACGGAATCCACTGCTACTTCAAGCGTGAAAAGAGAAATTACTGCAGTGATTATCGAATAAATCGTGACGATGAGGAGACTAGCGCCATAGCTCTCAAAAATCTCTTCTCGCTTAATTCCAAGAGTGTGGAGCAGCTTCCCTTCATGTTTGTTTTCTAGCCCTGTCAGCAAGGCGACGACAAGGAGAAGGAAGCCCGCGGTGATCAAAGTGGCCACACTTGCGATTTCTAAGGCGAGTTTCACATACGTTATTACAGAATTAACTGATTCTTTGACCGCTTTCGAAGGATCGACGAACCTATAGGCGGGGTATTGAGCACCCAAAATCTTTGTGACTTCTTCTCCGTCATAACCCTTCTTGAGTCTGAAGACCGCTTTAGCAGGACCAAGGAGAAAAGAACTCATTCCGAATACGTCTCTCCAATAATCGACACACCAATATTCGGTGCCGTATAAGACATCGAGGTCGTTCTCCACTACTCCAACAACTTTCAGTTCCCCAATACGGTAATCCCTGTTGAGGTATTCTCCAGATATTGAACTCTCAACCATCCCAGCACAGTAGAGCCTTTCATTTTCGCCAAGTTTGGCCTTAAGGCCACTGCTGATACAGATCTCGTTTGAGTTATCTGGGATTCTCCCTTCGATAAGCCCGGAGAGATCACTTGAGAAAGTGAGAGCGGTATTCCTCGGTTTCATCACGCTTCCCATGACTACGGTCGGCGGGAGTTTGATGTCGCTCATCGCATCGACTCTGAGCACTCTTGTTAGAGCGTCGCTCGCCATTTCGACATCGTTTCTTGATGAGCCAAGGAAAAATGGACTTGTGAAACCGCAGGCTAAAGAATCCGGATAGAAGGAATATGAATTCTCACCATAGATTTCTTTGGAAGAAAAGCATTCGTGATTTCCTATTTCCTCCATCTTTTTCGGAGAGAGGTAATCAGCGTCAGAGACATAGACGTAATAGCGCTTAAGATCTGAAACAAAACCTTTCCTGTTATGTGTCTGATCGTAGGTGTAGCTCGTTCTTTCGTAGACATAGTGTGAGTCTTTTTCCTTTCTCGATTTTTCAAAAAATCCCTGCAAATCATCATTTAATTGCAGAAAACATGCCTTATTTAGGATCCATGGCTTAGTGTGGTTTTCCTCGTTGTCGCTAGGAAACCTCATCTTCTCTTCGAGGACATATTCGTTCCATTTGTGGTCGTAATGAAGGATTGTTGGAGCGCTTCCTTCGGTAACTGAGACCACTTTGAAATACTGGGTGTCAGCATATTTCCAGTCGTCGTTGGCGACCTCAAGGAATAAGTCGAGCGGCTGGTTCATGAGATATCTTCCAAGCGTCTCGTAGTCCCTAAGTATCTGAAGACCTTCACACACCTTGACCATTGCAGAATACGGGAGAGCGAGAACTACCTGGTCTTGCTCTAAGACACTAGGCAAGGAAGGATAGAAAGTCTGATCTTTATAGTCCTCAAGCCATAAGAAATCATTAATCGATCTAACCGACATCGAGGGGACATCTATGGCTTTGCCATAAGAAGAGAAATAGAGATGATTCGCGTTTGGGAAATAACTCTCAAAAGGGGTTATGTAAGATACCCCGTAGCCTTCTACGTACTGCGAGTTCTTCTTTGCAAGGTCCATGACCTCTTCTTCACTGGCAGAAACAACTCTTCCGAAAGATGGGGCGGAGCC
>CADBDO010000023.1 GCA_902793515.1 uncultured Erysipelotrichaceae bacterium
CAGAAAATACTCAGCCCGTGAAGGCGCCGCCCCACGCTTATCGCATCTTTTCAGCGGAGACTGGGAAAAGAAGAAGGCCCACATCAAGGAAAGGGTCAATGATTTGGCCGAAAGACTTTTAGCCTTATATGGCTCAAGAGCCAAGAAAGAAGGCTTTGCCTTCCCACCAGACGAAGAGCTCCAAAAGAGCTTTGAGATGGAGTTCCCATACGCTTTGACACCAGACCAGCAAAGGTCGGTTGATGAAATCAAAGGCGACATGGAAAAGAACGAAATCATGGATCGTCTTCTTTGTGGCGATGTTGGCTTTGGCAAAACGGAGATCGCTTTCAGAGCGGCCTTCAAAGCCATATCCGCCCACAAACAAGTAGCCCTTCTTTGCCCAACCACGCTTCTAGCAAGACAACACTATGAAGTCGCTCTTCAGAGGTTCGCAAGGTTCGGAATAAGAATCGCGGTTCTCTCCCGTTTGGTGCCGCCTTCAACCCAAAAAGAAGTCATTTCTGCCATAGAAAATGGGAAAATTGACTTCGTTATTGGCACGCACAGACTCCTCTCGAAAGAGATCGTCTTCAAAGATTTAGGACTCCTCATCGTCGACGAGGAACAACGTTTTGGCGTTGAGCAAAAAGAGAAGATCAAGGAGCTCAAAGACACGGTTGATGTCCTTTCGCTTTCGGCAACTCCAATTCCAAGGACCCTCCAGATGTCGTTAACTGGAATCCGCCCTCTCTCGCAGATCAACACGCCTCCAATGAACCGTATGCCTATCCAGACATACGTCACCCCATACAAAGAAGAAGTCATTCACGAACTCATCCAAAGAGAACTCGGAAGACACGGACAAGTCTTCTACGTCTACAACAAAGTCTCTTCGATCTACGCAAAAGCAAGCGAGCTTTCTCGTGCCTTGCCTTTCGCAAGAATCGGCGTCATCCACGGAAAGATGGAGAAGGAAGAAGTCGAGGACGTCATGCAGAAGTACTACGACGCAGAACTCGACATTCTTGTTTGCACCTCGATTGTCGAAAACGGTATCGATGTCCCTAATGCGAACATGATCATCGTTGAGGAAGCTGACCACTTCGGTTTGTCTCAGCTCTATCAAATCAAGGGCCGTGTCGGCAGGGGAGACCGAATCGCTTATGCCTATTTGACCTATAAGCCTCACAAGTCCATGAGGGAAGATGCGGTCAAGAGACTCAAAGCCATCCAGGAGTTCACCGAACTCGGAAGCGGATATAAGATCGCCCAACGTGACCTCATGATCAGAGGCGCTGGCGACATCCTTGGTCCTGAACAAGCAGGCTTCATCGACACAATCGGTTTAGATTTATATCTAAAGATGCTTAGTGAAGCCATCGAAGAAAAGAAGACCGGCATCCAAAAACCAACCCCGAAAGCCAAGAATCTTTTCAAGATAGACGCTTATATTCCGAAGGACTACGCGATCAACAGCGACAAGATTGCCCTCTATCAGGAACTCGAAAACGCCAAGAGCGAAGAAGAGCTTGATACGATTGCCAAACACATGAGGGACATCTACGGAAAGCTTCCAGATCAGGTCAGTCTCTTGGTCCTCAAGAAAAAAATCGATCTTTTGAGTGAAAAAGAAGAGTATTCCCGAGTAGAAGAAGGTGAGGGCTACTTAGACATCTACATGTCGGAAGCCTTCTCTCGCATCAGTGGAATCGGAGTCGACCTTTTCAACCTCTTGGTGCCGTATCTGGCCTTCCTCAAAGTCAACTTTGTTGAGAAAAAAGTCCATATACGTATGGCCAAAAGAAGAGACTGGATTCATGACCTCTATCGCTTGCTAGATGTGGTCGATCAACTTTATAGCCGCCGTAAGGCAGACTATAAGTGATACAATAAGTGTTATGAGAATCGACAAATACTTAAAAGTAACTCGACTTACAAAAAGACGTGAGACGGCTAAGGAGTTATGCGATGATGGAGACGTCTTCATCAACGGCAAAACGGCGAAGCCGATGAGTGAAGTGTCGCTTGGAGACGAACTCGTCCTCTTGCTAGGCAAGCACAAGGTGACTGTCAAAGTACTTGTCGTGAAGGAGTTCGCAAGAAAAGACGAAGCCAAAGAAATGTACGAAATCATCAAAGATGAAATAATCAACCGAGGAGGAGAAGACAATGGTCAATCTGGATATTGATAAGAATGCTGTTTACATCTTAGCGGGCAACACCGGCGCAGATTCAATGGCCCTTTCCCACATGCTCTTAGAGCAAGAGGCCAAATTTGTCATGTGCTTCGTCAATTACAACATCGGTCCTGAGTGGAATGATACCGAAGCCGCCCTCCGCAAATACTGCGAAGAAAAAGGAATCGAGTTCGAATCCCTTGATGCTGATCAGGCCGATCAGACTGGCAAAGACGCCAACTTCGAGAAATGGGCCCGCAAAGTCCGTTATGACTTCTTCGCCGAGGTTTACAAGAAGTACGACGCTGCCGCTCTCTTCCTTCCTCACACCGAAGATGACGTCATCGAAGGTTATCTCCTTGCAAAGCAAACCGGTGTCCGTGATTCCAAATTCGGACTAAACACCGTTGGCACGACAAGAGGCATGATCGTCAGAAGACCTTTGGTCCCATATTCCGAGGCTGACCTCAAAGAATACTGCGACCTCAACAACGTCCCATATAACAGAGACTTCGGTAACTACGCTCACGACCCATCCAGAAGCGCCATCAGACGCGAAGTGGTCGACAAGCTCAACGAAGCCGAGCGTGATATGTACATCACCGAGATCAAGAAGGCCAAAGATGAGCTCATCACCTTCTCCGCCAACATCAAGAAATCGGTGGACCGCGTCGATACCCTCAACATCCGCGAAATCATCGCTTTGAGTGAGGGCGAATTCGCTGACACGATCATCCGCTTCGTCAAAGCGAAAGCGAAGATTAGAATCAGAATTTCCCCGCAAACCCTCGCTGAATTTAGAAAAATGTGCCTCGATCCTCAGCCAAATATGTGCATGAAGATCGGCACCAACACCTTCCTTGTGAAGGAGTATGACGAGATCTCCATCGACAACGACGGCCTTGATCTCCCATACCATTACACCCTCAAAGAACCATGCAAGTTTTCTTGTGAGACCTTCGAGCTCGACTTCACCCAAGGCGCTGAAGATAGAGGCATCCACCTCGACGATTACCCTCTCACCGTCAGAAGCGTTCTCCCACAAGACGTTTGGCTCTATAACGGATACGCGGTTAATGCTAAGCGTATGCTTATCGCTGCTGGCATTTCCGAGAGACTTCTCCATGTTTGGCCGGTCTTCCTCAACAAGCAGGGCAAGATCGTTTACATCCCTCGCTACAAAAAGGGATTCAGCGAGTATCACAGCAGCTCGATGATCATCCACGTGAACGAAGAAGAAAAATAATCCGAGCAATTGTGTTGCCAAGAACACCCAAAGGGGTGTATCTTGCAACTTGATTTCCTATTGAAAGGAGAGACAACATGAAAGACGAAAACCAGAACCAAAAACGTAGTTTCTGGGGATATGCTGCCCCGTATTTATTCATTGCCGGGATCGTCATTTTGATCCTCGCGTTTGTTTTACCAAGACTCAGCTCCAACAACCAGGCTTGGAAAGTTGGCGAAATCGATGACAAGTTTGGCTACGTCTTACCAACCGACGAGACCGACGAAAGCGCGATCAACACCAAAGAGAAACAGTACTACATCTCAAGCTACACGGCTTCCAACCGTTACAACAGTGTCGTTTACGTCACTGGCCACGCTTTTGAAAAAGGCGAAAGCGGTGTGACTGGCAACCACTTTGACTTTACCGTCACCATCAGCGGTGAGCAGTGGAACAACACCTTCACCGTCACCAACGCAACGAGCGGCAAGAACGTCACTCACTGGTCCTACGCTCAGATCTTCAGCTACAAGGTCAATGTTGAGTGGAACGGAGATGACGCCCTTGTTGAGAAATATGGCAAAGGCTCCATCACCGAAGGAGATGCTTACTATGTAAGCTGGTGGGACACTTGGGGACCAACCATCTTCATATACGGTGGTGCTTTCATCCTCGCGATCTTCCTCTTCGCCCGTCTCAACAGTTCCCTTAACAGCTCCAACCGTCAGGCTATGGATTTCAACAAATCCCCAGCCCGTCGTGAGAACCATTCCAAGACCCGTTTCGCCGATGTTGCAGGCTGCGACGAAGAAAAGGCTGAGATGGTTGAGATGGTCGACTACCTCAAAGACCCAAAGAAATATTCCAAATATGGCGCCAAACTTCCAAAAGGCGTTCTTCTCATCGGTTCCCCAGGTACCGGTAAAACCCTTTTGGCAAAAGCCGTAGCTGGAGAAGCGGGGGTTCCGTTCTACAGCATCTCCGGTTCCGACTTTGTCGAATTGTACGTCGGTGTTGGCGCAGGACGTGTCCGTGACCTCTTCAAGAAAGCCAAACAGACCGCTCCATGTATCGTCTTCATCGATGAAATCGACGCCGTTGGCCGTCAGCGTGGCGCTGGCTTAGGCGGTGGCAACGATGAACGTGAGCAAACCCTCAACCAACTCTTAGTCGAGATGGATGGTTTCGAATACAACTCTGGCATCCTTGTCATGGCTGCCACCAACAGAGACGACGTTCTCGATCCAGCCCTTCTCCGTCCAGGTCGTTTCGACCGCATCCTCACCGTTTCTCTTCCTAACAAGGAAGGCCGTGAAGCCATCTTCAAGGTTCACGCCAGAAACAAGAAGATTGGTGAAGACGTCAACTTCGCTGCCCTCTCTGAGAGAACCGTCGGATTCTCTGGTGCCGACATTGAGAATATTCTCAATGAAGCCGCTATCTTAGCCGTTCGTTTCGGCAAAGAATGCATCACCATGGAAGAGATTGACGAAGCCATCGACCGTCGTATCGCTGGCCCAGCCAAGAGTTCCAAAGGCCTTAACGAAAAAGAACGCAAACAGGTTGCCTTCCACGAAGCTGGCCACGCCATCATCGGCATGGTTTTGCCTCACGCTCAGAAGGTTCAGAAGATCACCATCATCCCTCGTGGAAATACCGGTGGTCACGTCTTAATGACTCCAGAAACCGACCGCTTCTTGTTAACCAAGAAAGAACTCATCGCCGAGATCACTGGTCTCCTTGGTGGACGTACATCCGAAGAAATTTTCTTCGACGATGTTTCTACCGGTGCTTCTAACGATATCCAGGAAGCCACCAGAATCGCTCGTGCCATGGTTACCATGTATGGTATGTCCGATCTTGGCCCAATCCAGTACGAGAGAAACAACTCCTCTGTCTTCCTCGGAAGAGACTACGCCGACACCACCAAAAACTTCTCCGCTGAAGTCGCTCATGAGATTGATAAAGCCGTTCGTGAAATCGTCGAAAAAGCTCATGACGAAGCTAAACAGATCATCACCGAGCACAAAGCCGAAGTCATCCTTGTCGCTGAGACCCTTCTCGATAAAGAAACCATCACCGCTGAGGAGATCGATTCCCTTATCAAGACCGGCAAACTCCCAGCTAAGGTGAAGGCCGAAGTTGGCGCTTCTGAGAACCTCTCCGAAGAAGAGAAAGCCGTTATCGAAAAGCCTGTGGCCAAGGAAGAACCAAAGGAAGAAAAACCTGCGGAAAATCCAGAAATCCCTGACAAAACTCTAGCGGAATCAAAACCAAAGGCCAAAAAGAAAGCTTCTCCAAAACCAAAGAAAGACGAATAAATTGAAGGCCTCCGGGCCTTCTTTTAATGACTATGATCAAGATTGGCGACATTGAACTAAAAGGAAGAGTAGTACTCGGTCCGATGGCAGGGGTGACCACCCTTGCGTACCGTGACTTCATGAAGCCCTTTGGGGTTGCCCTTTCCTATAGCGAGATGATCTCCGACTGTGGCATCGACTACAAAAACAGGAAGACCTATTCCTACCTCGCCACATCAAACGTCGATAGGCCTGTTGGACTTCAGCTTTTCGGCTTCGACAAAGAGAAGACCGTGAAGGCAATCAAGATCATCGAGGAGAAAGCGGACTACGACATCCTCGACATCAACCTTGGCTGCCCTGTCTTCAAGGTCGTCAAAACTGGTGCCGGCTCATCCTGGTTATCTAGACCCGCCGAGCTTGAGGATTACATGAAAGCGGTGGTCGCCGCTTCCTCAAAACCTGTCACCGCCAAAATCCGTTTAGGCAAAGACAACAGTTCAATCAACGTTTGGGAAATCGCCAAGATGCTTGAAGGCTGTGGCATTAAGATGCTGACAGTCCACGCAAGAACCGTTGCCCAAGGCTATAGCGGCGTTCCAGATTTCGAAGCGATCAGGGATTTAGGTAAAAGCCTAAGCATCCCACTTTGCATCTCTGGCGACATCTTCACTGCAGACGCTGCAATCAAAGCGATGGAAATCACAGGCGCTGAACTCGTCATGGTCGCTAGGGGAGGGCTTGGAAACCCAACCCTCATCACCAACATCAATAACCGTCTCGAAGGAAAAGAAGAGCTTCCAGCTCCAACAATCATTGAGCAGACCGAATGGGCCCTCAAATTCTCTGAAGCGTTAATCGCCGAGAAGGGCGAGAGGGTCGCTATAATGGAGCTCCGCGGATTAATTCCGCACTTCTTCAATGGCTTCCCAGGCTACAAGAAAATCCGCGCCGAGATTTCGGTGAACATTAAGACAAAAGAGGACCTATTTAGAATTCTTAATGGAATTCTGAATCGAAATAGACTATAAATGTGCATTGTCTATTTTTATAGACACCGATTATGAAAGAGATCATCAAGTTACTTCGTTACATCAAAGGTTACTGGAAAGACACGATCCTTGCTTGGGTTTGTGTTCTTTTAGAGTCCGTCGCAGAAGGTCTTGTCGCTTTCTTCATGCAGTTCCTCATCAACGAGGTTGGGAACCTTACCGGAAGCCCTGAAAGCATGAACACGGTCTTGCTATATTCCGGCATCATCGCTGGCATGGCGCTTCTAGCAGCGGCCACCGGCATCATCGCTGGCGTCTTTGCCGCAAGCGCAGCTGCTGGCTTTGGAAAGAACATCCGCGAAGCCTTGTTCGTCCACGTTCAGGACTACTCTTTCAAGAACATCGACAAATTCTCCACGAGCTCTCTTGTCACAAGAGCCACCACGGATGTCACAAACGTCCAGAATGCTTTCCAGATGATTTGCAGAGCCGTCGTTCGTGCGCCGTTCTTAATGGTCTTCGCCCTTATCATGTGCTTTGTCACATACTGGCCAGCCGCCCTGGTTTTCCTCGTTTTCATTCCGGTCTCTGGCTTTGTTTTGATTTTTATCGCAAACAAAACCCACCCAATTTTCGTCAAAGTCTTCAACGCTTATGACGATTTGAACCAGGCCGTTGATGAAGACGTCGACGGAATCCGTGTCGTCAAATCCTTCAACCGCGAAGACTATCAAAAAGAGAAATTCGGAAAGGTCTCCTACTGGATCTATAGCAACTTCAAGAAAGCCGAGAAGAGAATTGCTCTCAACGGCCCGTTTATGAACCTTGCCACATACGGCACCATGATTGCGATTAGCATCATCGCCTCTCACGCAATCGTCGCCACTCAAGAGACCGAAATTGGAGTTGGCGCTTTAACCACCTTGATGACCTATTCCATGATGATTCTCATGTCTCTCATGCTCGTTTCTATGGTCTATGTCATGATCATCATCGGCCGTAATAGCACTGAACGTATCCTTGAGGCTGTTGAGGAAGTTCCTGATATCAGTGACCCAGAGAATCCGATCGAAACCGTTCCTAATGGAGAAGTCGAATTCAAGCACGTCAACTTCGCTTATTCCAAAGGAAAAGACGTTCTTCTCGACGTCAATATCAAAGTCAAATCCGGAAGCACCATCGGTATCCTTGGTCCAACCGGTTCAAGCAAAACCACTCTCGTTTCTTTAATCGCGAGATTATTTGACGCCCAGCAAGGCGAAGTCCTTGTCGGTGGCCATAACGTCAAAGAATACAAACTCGAATCATTACGTGATTCCGTTGCCGTTGTTCTTCAGAAGAACACCCTCTTCACTGGAACCATCAGAGACAACCTCAAATGGGGCAACGAAAACGCCACCGATGAGCAAATCATGGAAGCCTGCGATATTGCCCAGGTTACCCCGTTCCTCAAAGATATGCCAGACGGCTTAGACACCAAGATCGAACAAGGTGGCTCTAACGTTTCCGGTGGCCAAAAACAACGACTTTGCATAGCAAGAGCGCTTCTAAAGAACCCGAAGATCCTTATCCTCGACGACTCTACGAGCGCTTGCGATACCCATACCGACAAACTCATCCGTGAAGGTCTTGAGAAATATCATCCAGACATCACGAAGTTCATAATCGCCCAGCGCGTTCTTTCCGTTAAGGATTGCAACGAAATCTGGGTCATGAACGAAGGCCGTGTCCTTGAAACCGGCACCAACGATGAGCTTATGAAGACGAGTGCGGTCTATAAAGACCTCTTCGAATCTCAGAACGGAGGAGGTGATTTCGATGCCGCCAACTAGTCCACGCGCCTCCAAAGGAGCCCGCAACATGAACATGGTCTCAGGCAAAGCGAGAAGCGCCGCCATCAAAAGGCTCCTCGGTTATGTCTTAAAATATTACCCAGCTCAGTTCGTTGTTGTTTTGGTGTGCGTCCTCCTCTCAAGCTTCACTAACGTTGCTGCCGCTTACTTCACTGGTCAGATACTCGTGAACGAGTACCTCACACCATCTCTCAAAGCTGGATCTCTTGAGATCATTACCCCAACGAGCGGTGCTTTAGCAGGAATTCCTTTCGGCGGAGCTATCGCCATTATGGCAACCATCCTTGCCATCGGAACGATCGCCCTTTACGTCTATAACATTCTCATGTCCGTCATCGGACAAGGCGTTCAGAAACGTATTCGTGATGAACTCTATGACCACATGCAAGACCTCCCAATCTCCTATTTCGATAGAAGAGGACGTGGAGATATCATGTCCGTCTACACGAACGACGTCGACGCGCTTCGTGAAATGCTTTCGCGCGCCCTCCCAATGATGGCGAGCTCCATCGTCACGATGATCGCTTGTTTCGTCATGATGCTCATTACCGACTTGATGCTCACCGGAGTCGTCATCGCCATGGCGTTTGTCATCTTCTTCATCATCCTTTACTTCACGAAGATGGCTTCCCGCTTTTTCATCGCCCAGCAGATTGAGCTTGGCAAGATGAACGGCTACATCGAAGAGATGGTCAATGGCCAAAGAGTCGTCAAAGTCTTCAACTATGAGCAGAGGAACATTGCCGACTTCAAGAAACACAACGAACAGTTCTTCAACTACTCTGTAAAAGCAAACAGATTCGCGAACTTCTTAATGCCAACCGTCAACCAGGTTGGAAACCTTCAGTACGTCTTGATTGCCTTGCTTGGCTCCGTCGCGGTCTTCAACCAATGGACCGGCGTTTCCTTATTAGGAACCTTCACATATGGCATCGCTGCGGTTGGCGCAATCGTCAGCTTCACGATGTTTTCGAAAGCTTTCGTCCAGCCAATCGGAAACGTTTCCCAACAACTTAACATCATCGCTCTCGCCTTAGCGGGTGCGACCCGTATCTT
>CADBDO010000024.1 GCA_902793515.1 uncultured Erysipelotrichaceae bacterium
GATTGGATCTTCCGATTAGGATTTAAAGACAAAACATCAGACATCATCGTATTTATCATCATCACATTCCTTCTTCCTTTTGGCATCCACAAAATCGGATTTTGGAGAGTTTACCTAGGGAGAGCGGTGGCTTTGGCTTCAACGATAAGCGGTAAGGAAACGAATCCGCTAACGAGGACTTCTCTCATCGGAACGTTCTTGTTCCTCATCAATCCTTGGAATGCTCTTCAAAGCGGATATCTAGTTGGGTTTGGTTTGTCCCTGTTCTTAAATCTCACCGAACCTCATAGGGTTATGTACAAGCGAAAAGACAAAAAAGCGATGAACTTCATTTATCTCCTTTTGTTTTTGCTGCCGCTATACGTTAAAGGAAACGCTTTTCATTTCTTGGGTCCGCTTTATAGCGTGCTTTTGATACCTCTAGTCGGTCCTTTTGCGGCAATGGGATATCTCAGTTTCTTCTCGTTGCCTTTTGTCACTGCGCTGAACGTATATTCCTCGTTCCTTGGCTTCATTCTATCTGTACTAGAGAACTACGATATCGTAGTAACTGTCGGTCTTTTCAACGATTTGGCCATCTTCATTTACTACTATGGTTTGGTGCTCTATTTCCACATCAAGGATTGGTGCTTCGATCGTGTGGCCAACCTCATTCCGATCGTTGGTGTAGTGGCGTTTATCATCAATGTTTGCCCTCTCGTGAACTATGCGAGCAATCAGATTACATTCCTGAATGTTGGGCAAGGGGATTGCATCGTCATCCGAAACCAAAACAAAACCGTCGTCATCGATACCGGCGGAAACACACCATTCGATATAGCGACTGAAGTAGACATACCGTTCCTACGAGGGCAAAGAGTATCCAAGATAGACTATGTGATTGTCACTCACGCTGACGCGGATCACTCCGGTGGCGTGGCTTCCTTAAAGAAGAACTTCAACGTTAAACACGTCATCACCGACAAGAGCAATTTCCCACTAACCATCGGAGATTTGCGCTTCGTTAATTACAACAACAACTCCAAAGATACGAAAGAGGAGAACAACAATTCGCTCGTTCTTTCTCTCGATTTCATGGGTAAGAAATGGCTTTTTATGGGCGACGCTCCTGAATCTCTTGAACGTCAGATCATCAAGGAGCATCCAGACCTTGATTGCGACATATTGAAAGCGGGTCACCACGGAAGCGACACCTCATCATGCGAAGAGTTCCTTAAATGCGTCACGCCGGACGTTGCTATTCTCTCGGTTGGCAAAAAGAACTCATATGGTCATCCAAGCAACAAGATTTTGGCCAGGTTCGATCGCTTGGGTATCAAAGTTAGACGAACCGATGTCGAAGGCTCAATAACGTATCGGCAGAATTTGATTTTCTCTACCACCTAAAAGCCTCTTAAATGCGCTATAATGAATCTAATGATTCAAGTTATCTATAACCCTCAGAGCAGCATGTGCAAAACCGCTCTCAGGAAAGTCCTCAAAAACGATCTCCCTGAGCGCGATGAGATGAACTACGTCGAGCTTGATATGGGCAAAGAGCGCCTCATTGATTTGGCTAACGAATGTGAGTCGCTTCCTCTTGGCTATGACAAGAAAGCGGTGGTCGCTGAGAACTTTTATTATCTTGAGAAATCAAAGACGAAGCAAAAGCCTCAAAAAGGCGATGTAGCCGATGATATCTTGAATTTCTTCCGCAAACCTAACCCTGACATTCTTCTCTATGTTTTGGTTTACGCCGAAGCCTTAGATGAGAACGGAGAGTTCTTCAAGGCCCTCAAAGAAGGTGGCGCCAAAGTCACGGTCGTTAATTCTTTCGGTGCCGATCAATGGCCAGTCGTCGTCAAAAACTTCTTTGAGAAGAGAAACACCAAGATAAACCCTGATGCCGCAAAGGAACTCATCGCCAGAGTTAATAACGATTACTCAGCCTTCCTTAACGAAGCGCTTAAGCTTGTCACATATGCGAATGGCGAAACCATCACAAAAGCAATGGTCGAAACCCTTGTCAGCCAGCCTCTCGAAGAGAACATGTTTGAACTTAGCAACGCTTTGACTCGCGGTGACAAAAAGAAAGCCTTAAATGTTTACAATAATTTGAAAGTCAAGAATACGCGTGGCATCTCTCTTATGAATGCTTTAGTGAAACAATTGACTTTCCTCCATCAGGTTCAGTATCTAAACAACAATGGACTCAACCCTCAAGCGATAGCGAAGGAACTTGGTTGTTCCATCGGTCGCGCTAATGCCTCTTTATTCTCTGTCCGCAAGATGAGCGACAAGTGTTTAGAGAAAGCGATCGAAGACCTTTATCAGGCTGAGCTCGGAGTCATGACTGGCAAGATCGACGAAGATCTCGCCTTCAATCTCTTCTTAGCCAATTTCTCCCTATGAGAATCCTAGTCGTAAGCGACACGCACGGTGACAATTACGCTTTAGAACAAGTTGCCTTAAGAGAGCCTGGCATCGACCTTTATCTTCATGCTGGCGATGTTTGTGCGCCTAAAGAGAGCATTTCGCCTTTCGCTG
The DNA here is from genome assembly GCA_902793515.1 of uncultured Erysipelotrichaceae bacterium. Lineage (GTDB taxonomy): Bacteria > Bacillota_I > Bacilli_A > RFN20 > CAG-826 > UBA4951. The sequence continues at coordinate 2,527 of CADBDO010000024.1, forward strand.
CGGTCAGAGGAAACTGCGACGGCTACTTCCGTGAGGACTATAAACCGTTTTATGAAATCCAAACTCCTTATGGGAAACTCCATATGGAGCATTACCCAGTAAGAGATATCTACGAAGCCTCTCTAGAAACAGAAGGTGTTAAGATCTTCATTCATGGACACACCCATGTAAGGGAACAAAGGAACGACAACGGCGTTTACACATTCTGCCCAGGTTCACTCTCGTTCCCTCGCGATAACGACAAAGGAACCTACCTCATTCTCGATATCACCGAGAAAGAAGTGAAAGCCACCTTCAAAGAGTTATAGAAAGAAGTACAAAAAAAGAGCCGTGGTGGCTCTTTTTATTTGTTTTTAGAAGGGCTTAGTTAAGCTTGCCGAGTTCTTTCTGGAGATGGGCCTTCTTACGAAGAGCACTGTTGGTGCTGATGATGTTGGCCTGTCCGAGTTTGTCGAGAAGGGAAAGGGCCTCATTGACGAGCTTGGTAGCTTCTTCTTTGTTGCCGGCGGCAAGAGCGGCCTCAGCCTTTTTGATGGCGGTACGGGTTTCCGATTTGGCGGCGCTGTTGCGGGCGTTGTTCCTTCTACGGACCTCTAATCTCTTCTGTTCTGATTTAATGTTTGCCATATTACTTAGATTCCTTTTGTTATGCGTGAGTTATTCTAACTTCGCTCGCGCGTTTAGACAACACTTTTGTTTACTTTATTGTCCTTTCTGTTTTCCTTGCTTACCTGCAGGCTTCTTTAGGGTCAAGACTTGGAAGGCGAAATCGTTGACGGTGCCAAGTTTGCCATAGAGTTCCGTAGGAATGGTGATGGAGAAGGTGATTTCCAAATCCTGGATCATCTGGATGTAGGACATGGAGTCGCCGCCAAGCTCAACGTTCCAAATCGCGTCATTAGCGATCTTGTAGTCTGGAAGGAGGAGGGTCTTGGCGAAGACCTTCTTGACGGTCTTGATGGTTTCCTCGACCTCTTTGCTATCGAATCCTTCGAAGGAGACGACGGCTTTCTGTCTCTGGATGAAGTCGACGAAGTTCTCTGGGTGTTCGGAGAAGTCCTTCTTAACGGCGAAGCGTTTGGCCTTCATTGAGTTGGAGATCGGGATGGCCTTCTTATAGACGTAGAACTCAGAGACTTTCTTGCCGCTTGGGATCTTGTCGTTGATCGCATCAAGCTTCTTTTTGATCTCTGGGAATTCCTCGCTGGCAACTTTGTTGCTGAGTTCGGCGACGAGGATGATTCTCTCGTCCATGCCACGGCTATATCCGAAGACGCAGACATGTTCGACGCCTGGGATTTCCTGGAAGTAGGTTTCGATTTCATCAGGGAAGATGTTTTCGCCATTGGCGCCGATGATGGTGTCTTTCAAACGGCCTTTGATATATACGCGGCCGTCTTCTTCGATCTCAGCGATATCGCCAGTGGCCATGAAGCCATCTTCGTATTCGGCTTTTTTGCGGACGCCGCCGATGATTTCCTCGCTGTGGAGGAGTTCGCTCTTGATCATGAGTTCGCCTTGCTTCTTGCTTTCCTCATCTTTCTTGAGCTTATATTCGATGCCATATAAGGAATGGCCGATGGAACACTTAAGTCTGGTTTTGACGTCTTTGGAGAGTTCGACGGAGCAGATGCCAGCTTCAGTCATGCCGAATCCGTTATAGAGAGGATAGCCAACTCCGTTGATGGTCTTGGCGGTATCGGCATTGAGATAGCCGCCGCCAGAGATGCAGAACTGAACCTGCGATCCGAAGAGCTTTCTCTGGACGAACTTGGTCATGAATCTGCTAGAAGCGAGGATACCAGCTTCTTTCTTGGTCATCTCGCCAAGGTTGTAGCCCATGATCTTCTTGAAGAGCTTCTCGGTTCTCTTGTTGGACATTTCCATAGAACGCTTAAGTCCCTGGGCGACAGAGTCCCAAACGAGAGGAACGGAGAAGATGTGGGTGCATTTGCCTTTTTTGCAGGCGTTTTTGAGGTCACCCGCGCTCATACCGGCTGGGTAGACAAGGGTCTTGCCGTAGAAGCTATACCACATAAGGACGGCGCTGAAGCCGAAGATGTGGTGGAGAGGAAGCATGGCCAAGATGTTGATCTTTCCTGGATGCATGATGGTTGTGCTTTCAAGAGGCATGTTATGGGAAGCGATGATCTGGTTGCAGATGGCTTTGCCAGGCGTGACCATGATCTTGATGTCGCCAGTGGTGCCGCTAGAGCAGAACATTGCTTCGTCAGCCCAGTGTGGGGCGAATGAATCGACCTCTGGGGACTTCTGGATTTCGTTCAATCTGAGGGAAAGGACGGAATATGGGTCAAATTCGTTAACGACGATGGCTTCGGCCTTAGCCTGAGCAAGCAAGTTTTCGGTGTTGGCGTGCTCTAAGCGGGCGTCGATAAGAAGGACTGGGTGACCGTTCATGAGAATAGCCCAGAAGAGGAGTGGCCAGTTTGGGGTGTTTCTCATCTTGAGACCGACTGGAGCGTTAGGATGGATGTCTTTTAAAGCGCTCGCGAGGTGACGGGCTAAAGAATAGGCGTATTCGCCATAAGTCTTGTAATTGTAAGAACGAAGTTTATTGTCTTCGTCGAAGTAGAGGACCGCTTTTTCGAGGGACCTTTTGGTGATGATGTATTTGAAGATGTCCTCGAAGCGCATGTTGGTCTTTTGGAGGTCAAGAGCGCTGTCGACGAACTTTTGGCATTCTTTTTCTGTGTAGATAATAGGCATAGTATCTTATATTTCCTTCTGCTTAATCTTTACTATCTTATTCCAAGAATAAGGTTAGGGCGAGTATAATTTATAAGAACGAGGAGGCATAGTGATGAAATTTGAAAAACCTAGCGATGTGAAAGTCCTTTATTTAGGTACACCGAAAATCGCCATTTACCCACTTTTAGCCCTCCTTGAAGAAGGCTTCGATGTTGTCGGCGTCGTCACCCAAGCCGATAAGCCAAATGGCAGAAGCGGCGTCCTTACCCCGAGCCCAGTCAAGAAGATCGCTCTCAAAGCAGGCCTTCCTGTTTTCCAACCAACCAAAATCCGCAAAGACTACGAATGGGCCAAAGACCTTGGCTTCGATTTGATTGTCTGCATGGCCTATGGCCAGATAATCCCTGATGAGCTTCTTAAGTTGGCTCCTTTGGGCGCGATTAACTTCCATGGCTCCTTGTTACCTAAATATCGCGGAGCCGCGCCTATGCAACGTGCGCTCATGAATGGAGAAACCGAGACTGGCGTCAGCCTCATGGAAATGGTCTCCAAAATGGATGCAGGAGACGTCTATGACACAAGCGTCATCCCTCTTGATGCCGTCGCGAATTACAGCGACCTCTATGAGAAGATGGGCTTAGCCGCTGGTGAAATGGCTAAGAAAGACGTTTTGAAATACGCCAACGGCGAACTCAAAGGAATCCCACAAGACGAATCCAAAGTCACCTTCGCCGAGAAGATCTTAGTCGAAGATGAGCATTTGCCTCTGACTTTGACCTGCAAAGAAACGATCAATTACATCAAAGGCCTTAGCTACGAACCAGGCGCTTATCTCTACCTTGGGGATAAGAAATTAAAGGTTCTCAAAGCCTCTCTTTTCAGCGAAGAAAAGTCGCACGAGGTCGGAGAAATCGTCCAAAACAAAAAACATTTGCTCCTCCAACTCAAAGACGGTGTCATCTCTCTTGATGAAGTCCAGCCTGAAGGCAAGAAACTGATGGCCGGAAACGCCTTCCTCAATGGCGCTCGACTCGTCTTCCCGTGCTACCTCAAATAATTTGATGTCGAAAGAAAAACAATACCTCACGCTCTCAGTCCATGATTTAGTGGACTTTTTGCTGCGTAAAGGCGATATCGACAACCGCGTCTATAACCAAGAAACAATGCTTGTCGGAACGAAGATCCACGCATCATTCCAGAAAAAGCAGGGGAACGAATACTTAAGCGAAGTTCCTCTCCGCGAAACCTTTGATAGGCCTTTAGGCGTCATAACCTTAGAAGGTAGGGCTGATGGAATTATCGTCGGCGGTCCTTTCCCGATCGTTGATGAGATCAAAAGCTCTGTTTTGCCTCTGGATGTCTTCTATGAGCAACAACAGGAATGGCATGAAGCGCAGGCTATGTGCTATGCCTTGATGTACGCCCACGAGAACAGCTGCGAGAAGATGGGCGTCCGCCTAACTTATATCTCGCAAATCGATAACTCCAAAAAGACTCACGAACACGTCTACACAATCAAAGAAATCGAAGACTACATCGGCGGTTTGATGGATAGGTACCTGAGTTTTTGGAATACCGAATTCGATCATTTAAAGGAAAGAAACGAAAAAGCCAAAGACCTTCCTTTCCCATTTCCTAAATTCAGAGCCGGCCAGCGCAACATGGCCAAATACGTTTATTCGGTTGCTTCTAATGGTGGAACTTTCCTTGTCGAAGCGCCTACTGGAATCGGCAAAACGATGAGCGCTCTCTTCCCTTCGATCAAGAGTTTTGCGATCGGAAAGACCGAGAAGATCTTCTATTTGACCGCTAAGAACAGTGGGGCGATTGCCGCTTACGAAGCCTTAGGGAAGCTGTATGAAAAAGGTCTTTGTGCCAGAGATTCTACGCTGCTCTCTAAAGAGAAGATCTGTTTTAGGCCTGGCGCTTCCTGCAATCCAGACGATTGTCCATACGCTAGAGGCTATTACGATAAAATCCGCTCAGTCACCGAGAAAGCCATTCAAAGCGGCAGACGTTTCTCACCTGATTACATAGTCGAGTTAGCGGAAGAAGAGCAAATCTGCCCGTTTGAGATGGAGCTCGACCTCTCCCTTTGGAGCGACGTCATCATCTGCGACTATAACTATTTCTTCGACCCTCTTGTCAAGCTTGAGAGATATTTCGGCGAAGAAGCCGACCCATCAAAGTACGTTCTCCTTATCGATGAAGCCCATAACTTAGTCGAAAGAGGCCGTGATATGTATGGTTCTCATGTCTCGTTTCTTGAATGCAAGAGTGCGAAGAAAGCCATCGGAACCAAAACAAATAAGCCTTTAAGACTTGCCCTCAATAAAATCCTAAGAACTCTTAAAGCTCTTATGGAAGAGAACGAAGAGGAACACAAGATCTATGAAAAGGTCCCAGATACTTTGCTATCCGCTCTCGAATCTTTAGGGACAAAGCAGAGATCTCTAGATAAGGAACAACATCTTCCATATCCAACTGAATACCGCGAATTCTCTAGAGAATGCCACGCTTTCACATCAATTTATGAAGGGTACTCAGAACATCTAACCTGTTATGCCGAGAAGAAGGGCGATGACTTTATCTTTAGAATCTATTGCCCAGACCCAGCGCCTCTTTTGAGTGAGTCTCTCAAAAAGGTCAAAGGCCACGTGCTTTTCAGCGCGACTCTCTCGCCAATCGAGTATTACATGAACGCAATCGAAGGAGAGGAAGGAAAGCCATATCTTTTGCTCCCGTCCCCGTTCCCTCCAAAGAACTTCAAAATCATCGTTGCCCCAGGCGTCTCAACCAGATACAAAGACAGAGCGAAAAACTACGATGAGGTCGCAAGATATCTTGAAACATTCGTATCAGGAAAGAAGGGGAATTACTTCATATTCTTCCCATCTTACGAGTACCTGGAAAACATCAAGGAAAAGCTTTCGTTTAAGGACGCACATGTCTATATCCAAGAACGGAATATGACAAACGACCAGAAAGAAGAATTCCTTGAGCATTTCAGAATCAACCCAAAGAAGACGCATATCGGCCTCTTGATCATGGGTGGGTCCTTCAGCGAAGGAATCGATATGGTGGATGACCGCCTTATCGGCGTCGCAATCGTCGGCATTGGTTTGCCTCAACTTTCATATGAAAGAGACTTAATCAGAGATTATTACGACGCGAAAAACTCCGACGGCTTCGAGTATTCCTACAAAAATCCAGGGCTTAACAAAGTTATGCAGGCTATGGGCAGATTAATCAGAAGCGAAAACGACCGCGGTGTCGCGCTTTTGATCGATGACCGTTATCTCCAAAACGAGTACAGGATGGTCTTAGAACGCTCCTATAGCGGATACGAGGTCGCCTTCTCGCCAGAGGAAGTCAAAGAGTCTTTAGATAGTTTCTTCCCTAAAGGAAAGAAATAAATTATAATTCTTCGAGTCAATTATGCCGTTCAACAAAAAGTATATTAGAAACTTCTGCGTCATTGCCCACATCGACCATGGCAAGAGCACTATCTGCGACCGAATCCTTGAGAAAACCGGAGCGGTCGAGAAGCGCAATCTTTCGGCCCAAATGCTCGATGATATGGAACTTGAGCAGGAGCGCGGCATCACAATCAAACTTAACGCCGTCACCGTGACTTATAAGTCAAAGGACGGAAATGAATATGTCTTCAACCTTATCGACACTCCTGGGCACGTGGACTTCACATATGAAGTCTCCAGAAGCTTAGCGGCCTGCGAAGGCGCGATTTTGGTTGTCGATGCAACGCAAGGCGTGCAAGCGCAGACGCTCGCAAACGTCTACCTTGCCGTCGACAATGATCTTATGATCATCCCGGTCATCAACAAGATCGATCTCCCAAGCGCAGATATCCCATTAGCCAAGAAAGAGATCGAAACCAAGATCGGCCTTTCTACTAACGACGTTGTTTCCGTCAGCGGAAAAACTGGCGCTGGCATCGAAGATATGCTCGAGAAAGTAGTGGAACTCGTCCCACCTCCAGCCGGAGATAGCGAGGCACCTCTCGAGGCTTTGATCTTCGATTCCTATTACGATTCCTATCGTGGCGTTGTTGTCTTAATCAGGGTCAAAAACGGCCGCGTCAAAGTCGGTGACAAGATCCGTCTTATGCAAAGCGGCAAATCATATACCGTCACCGAAGTCGGAATCCGCACGCCAAAAGAACTCTCAACCGGCGTTCTTGAGTGCGGCGAAGTCGGCTATTTAACCGCGACAATCAAAGACATCAAAGATGTTTTCCCAGGTGAGACCGTCACTTTGGAGAACAAACCTGCTAAAGAACCATTGCCTGGCTACCGCAAAATCATGCCAATGGTTTA